>NZ_JBIUWN010000009.1:0-121894 GCF_044743485.1 Pseudomonas sp. NPDC087614
AGCGAAACGCTGTTATCGGCACTGATTCCACTGCCAATGACGTTGATGTCCCGAGATGCATTGAGAATCGCATCGTGCCCGGCATTGACCTGGCTGCCAATGCTGTTGGAACTGACGACTTCACGTCCGCCATTGTGCGAGGCACCGACGGTAATATCGGCTCCCAGCCCCGGAGTACCGGCAAAGACGCCAATGGTGTCCTTAAGCGACATACCCAGTTTTTTCTTGTATTCCTCGGCTCGGCTGTACGCTTGGTCATCCGCAGACGACAGGGTGATATCACCCTCCTTGTCCACGAGACCCGCATGCAGTTCAGCATCATTGTCAGCGTTGACTTCACTGGCGTTCAGACGAACATCGCGTCCTGCCAGGACCACGGCATCATGCCCGGCGTTCAACTGGCTACCGACTTGAGTAACAGCAGTCTGTAAGTGGCTGCTGCCACTTTTCGACAGGCCGAAAGTACCTGTCTTGGTTTTCTTGGTGTAAGAGCCGGATTCTTCTGTAGCGGAAAGAACAGCCACATCGTTGGTCGCACCGACGACGAGGTCTTTGCCGGCGTTCAATTGACTACCGATGATGGTGACATTGCGCCCGCCATCCAGACTCACGGCGCCGTCTTCGTCCTTGGACGAGTTGACGGTCAAGTCACGTCCAGCCTCGATCACGGAAGCTACGTTCTCGCTCTCATAACTTTCTGTCGTGGTGGTTTTGCTGCGCCCGAACGAGCCCTTTTTCTTCTTGTAGTAATAAGAAGAACTTTCGTCTTTGGCCGAGGCAACGGTGATGTCCTGAGCCGCATCGAGGCTGACATCTTCCGTAGCCTTGATCCGACTGGCGATGATGCCCAGATCGTTACCCGCATTCAGCGCGATATCGCGTCCGGCGTTCAATACCGACGACTGCTGCGTGATGCTGTGGGTTTCGTTCGCGCGCTTCTTGCTGCGCGAGACGTAGTCACTCTCGTCGGCGGCCGAAGTAATGACAATGTCATGGCCTGAATCGACGCTGAGATCGCGCTTGGCATCCAGTCGACTGGCAACAATCGCCACGTCACGATCAGCACTGATCGTCAGATCCCGCCCGGACGTCACTTCAGCGCCGTGCTGGGTAATCGTCTGATTGAGGTAACTGCCGCCCCGCGCATCGGTGCTGCGATTCTGCACCGAGGTGATGTTCACATCGCGATCAGCATCGAGCGTCATGTCCCGGCCGCTTTGCAGCACGCCGCCGATGTTGTTGATGTCTTGGCCGGACTCGATTGTCAGATCATTGGCCGCCTCGATCCGCGCAGCGTTATCGAGATAGTCGCGGTGGCTTGTATTACCGAACCGGCCGTAATCGACACTGGTCACATCACGCTGGTTGATCACGCTGCCGTTGGTGGCCGTCAGGCTGACGTCCTTACCGGAAATGATGCCGCCAGATTTGTTGATGATGTCGTTGCCGGCCTTGAGCGTCAGGCGTTCGCCAGCTTCGATCAGTCCGGTGTTGGTGAGGTTGTTACCGGCTTCGGCCGACAGGTTGTTCGAGGCTCGCAGCGTACCGGCGTTATCGAGGTTGCCGCCGGCGATCAGAGTGACGTCGCCGCCCTGAATCAACGCCCCGTTTGGCGCCAACCGGTTATTCGCCTGCGCCAGATACAGCACCGGCACCAGCACTTTTTCGCCGTTCACTTCGTGCTCTTCGAGCCAGACGATGTCATGGGTCAGTGCCGCCACTTGTTGTGCAGTCAGCGTGACGCCCATCGACAGGTTGAGCTGATCCTTGCTGGCGATGGCGTTGTTCATCAGGTACTTGAACATCGCTTCGTCGGAGGTCTGGCCGTCGATGAACCGCTGTCCCGTACGCTCGACGACCGCTTGCTGGATCATCCGCTGTTCGAAGAAACCGTCACCCAAGCGCTTGGCGCTGATGTCCGGGTCATAGCCGAGCTTTTGCAACAGATAATCCGAGCTCTCGAACTTCTTCAGGTCGGTGAGTACCGGGTTGGTTTCGATCAGGTATTTGTGCGGATTGGAGCGCACGCTGGTATCGGGCAGGCCCTGTACTCGAGGCACATTGAAAGAAACGTTGCCACGATTGGGCAGTTGCACGCCGACTGGCCCGTCAGTGGCAGTGGTGCCGACGTTGAATTGGGCGGTTTTGTCGTTGAGGTTCACCGATGCGCCACTGGCAAGCGCCAGATCGCGCTTTTTCACCGAGACCGGGTCATTGGCGTCGAACTGGAAGTCGGCCGCCTGACGGACCGGCATGCCGTCCGAACGTTGGGCGGTGGTGCCGGAAATGGAGCCGACGGTCCATGTCGGGGCTGGCGCAGTGACTTGTTCGCTACCACCTTTTCCGCTGAGTCGGAACATGCCGTTGTCACCCACCGGCAGACTGAAGCCGGGTAATGTCAGCGGGTTGACCTGTTGTTGGGCCAGGTCGGGTGGTAACTGGCTGTTAAGGCTGATAATTACAGGTTTTCCCACTCCGCTAGCGCTAGTCGAGGCACTTCGCGGCGTTGTTGATAGGCCTGTGGAGAATGGGCGCTCCACGCCGTTGGTGATTTTATTTGTTGCCGAAATGGATATGTTGCCGCCGGCCTGGATGATCGCGGGCACCAAGTTGTCAGACGAGGTAGATGAGACAACTATTTGATCGAACGGGGTAGAGCCTTTTATGAAACCAGGCAACTCCATCCGAGTGCCGGTCGAATATTGAGAGTCTGTAAACTTTATTTCTGTACGGACCCTTTCCGTCAGCATGCCAAGTTTTATTACTACAGGACCGAACCGTTGATAATATTCGGTTTCAAAGGGCTTAGCACCATCCCGACCTACTTGTGTATAGGTAGTCGACTCGACGCCTGAAGCATTCCAAAAATGCATACCTCCATTATAAGCGACATCATTGTATATATTGTATTTTACAAGCTCAGCCATATTGCTATAAGTAGGTCTATCGTATGAAAAATACTCCCTACTAACATAATCACCTAAAGCAGAGCCCGAATTTTCAAAACCGCCCACAGAAATATCTATATTACCCGCTGCAGCAACTGTTGAATTTGAGTTTAGAAACGAGCCGCCTTTAACAGTCAAGTTCCCAGATGAGCTCAACGAAGCAGCATTTGAAGCGCTATCTCCCGAGACCGACACTCGATACTTCTTTTCATATACGTAATACGAGGCGGGCTGCCGGTCGTTGACATAAGTAGGAAGCGAATCACAGCTATAGCACCCAAACCCTATCGCCGAAGAGTACAACTCAGCATCGGTCTTAAACCCCCCACGCTTATTAATAATCGAATCCGCATTTATGGAGAAATCCCGCCCACTCCCCATGCTTCCGGAATCATTTTCAACCAACCCCGATCGCTCACCTAGTTCATTGAGCGCAACATCAATATTACCCAAGCTATAAACATCAGACTTGCGATTAGTAAAACCACCTACTCGCAACTTCATATCCGCCCCACTGAACAAAAACCCACCCTGATCGTTCAGCAGCGAAGCAGCAGTCAGTGTCAACGACGCTCCACCGGCAAGCGTGCCGTAGTTATTAACAGTACCTGCATTCATAGCGAGGTTATTGGCCGCAGTAAGCCGGCCATAATTGCTCACGACCGCCAAACCACCCCGCGCGCCAACGGCCGTGTTGCCGCCAGCCGCGATACTCCCGGCGCTGCCAATGTTGAGGGTGGAAGCATCCAGTTGCATGTCACCCAGGCTGCTCACTCGGCCATTGCCGCCGTATGCGCCACCGATCTGGAAGTCCATGCTGCCATCACTGGCGATCAAACCATCGTTTGTCCAGTTACCGCCGCGCGCCAGCAACTGATTCGAAGCGAGCAATTGCCCGCTCGCGGTCTGGACGAAATTACCGACGTTGACCGTCAGGCGCCCGGCCTGAATCACGCTGCTGTTGGTCCAACTGTCGGCGTTAAGCGTCAAGCCGCCACGGGTCACCAGTGAGCCGCCGGCGTTCATGACGTTGACCGTCGAGATGCCGAACTCACCTAGGCCGACATGCGTCACCGTACCGCCGGCATTGAGGAAGCTTGGTGCGGCGAGGGTGAAATCGGTGTTGGCGGTTTCCACCAGACCGTTGCGGTTATCGAACTGGCTGCCGATCTGGAAACTGGTTTTGCCGCTGGTGCCCAAGGCACGCAGTTTGCCGCTCTGGTTATCGAGATTAGCGGCACGAATCCCCAGAGTGCTTGCGCTTTCGATCAGGCCGCTACGGTTTGTAAGGTTGCCGTTAACGCCCAACTCGATGGCGCTGCCGCTGACCTGTCCGGCATTGTTGTTCATCGAACCGGCGTCGACTTTCACCAAGCCTTTGGCATAGATCCCGCCGCCGCTGTTATCAAGTGCATTGCCGCCGGCATTCAGCAGAATGTTGCCGCTGTTGGCGGCGATACGCCCGCCGTCGCTGTAGATACCACCGAGTGCGCGCAGGTCGAGGCGGCTGCCTTCGATCTTGCCGCCCTGGCCGTTGCGCAACACGCCGGTCAGGCGGGTCTGCAGCAAACCCTTGAGGCTCGACAGCACACCGCCACGGCTTTCGAGGCTGGCGGCGGTGAGGGTCAGATCGCCGTTCTGGGCGATGATCTTGCCGCCCTGGTTGTCGATGGCGCCGCTGCCCGCATTCACGGTCAGTGCAGTCATGCTTTGCACGGCACCTTTGCCGTTATTCAGCGCGGCAGCGGTGAGGTTCACCCCGGCATCGCGGCTGGAGATCAGGCCATCGGTATTGTTGTACAGCGTGCCGCCAGCGGTGAGATCCAGTTGGTCTTTGGCCGACACGGTGCCGCTTTGGCTGTTGTTCAGATCACCGCTGGTGAGCAGGCTCAGCAGGGTTCGGCTGATCAATTGTCCGCCGCGGTTGTCGACGCTGGCGGAGCGTTTAATCAGCAGTGGGCCGTTGCTACCAAGCGCACCATTGACGTTGGTCAGGGCACCAAGCAGATCGAGGCTGACGCTGTCATCGCTAACGAGGCTGCCATGGCTGTTGTTCAGTTGTGTGCCGGTGAAGGTCAGGGCTTTTTTCGCGGTGATTCTGCCGCCGCTGTTGTCTAGCGTTGCAGCGCGGACGTCCAGCGTGTCACCGCTCTCGATCAAGCCGCCGGAAGCATTGCTGAGCGCGCCGCCGGTCAGGGTCAGCGTCTGCTTGCCGCCACTGCTGACGGTGCCGTTGCTGTTATCGAGGCTCGCGGCCTTGATGCTCACTTCACCCTTCGCGCCCACGCCACCGTTGCTGTGGTTGGTCAGCGCACCACTGAGGTCGATGCTGGTGTTGCCGAGCAGGCTGGAAACACTGCCTTGCTGACTGTTGTCGAGATTGCCGCCAGTGATGCTCACGCCATTCCAGCCGGAGAGCAGACCGCTCTGGTTTTTCAGATCCGCCGCAGTAATGGTCAGTTGATCGTTGCTGATCAGGTTGCCGCCACGGTTGTCCAGGCTGCTGCCTTTCAGACTGAAGCTGTTGACGCTGGAAATCTCGCCGTTCTGGTTATTCAGGTCACGCAGGTGGGCAATGCTCAGTAAACCCTTGCTGCTGATCAGGCCGCCCTGGTTATTCAGATCCTGTGCGGTGGCGCCCAGATCGATCGCGACGCCCGCAACACCCACCAGCGTGCCGCCCTGATTATTCAGGCCGGTGCTGTTGAGGGTCAGTTGTTGCGCGGCCTTGATGCTGCCCTTGTTCTGGTTGTTCAGCAGGCCATCGACCTTGACGTCGATATCGCTGTCACTGAGCAAAACACCTTCGCCGCTGTTATCCAGACTCGCCGCGCGAACCTGCAGCGCCGCCGCCGCGATCTTGCCTTTGATCGACGTCAGCGCGTTGTCGATCTGCAGGGTGAGTTTCTGATTGCTCAGCAGTTGTCCGCCGCTGTTATCCAGCGACTTGGCGAGCAGCTCGAAAGCCTGCTCGCTGGAAATCTCGCCGCCACGGTTGTTCACGTCAGCCAGATTCTTCAACAGCAACTGACCCGGCGCACTGATGACGCCGCCTTGGTTGTTCAAAACGCCGCCGTTCAGATCGACGCTGACATCAGCATTACTGCTGAACAGCTTGCCGCCCTGTTGATCGAGGCCACGAACATTGGCAATCAGTGCGTTGCCCGCACCGATGCTGCCGTTGGTATTGGTCACCTGCCCGGCTGTCACTTGCAGTTGGTCGCCGGCGTAGATCGTTGCCTGACTGTTGTTGAGGTCACCGGTGGTGAGGGTCAGTTTTGTTTTACTGCTGATCGTGCCTTGTTGCTGGTTATCCAGCGCACTGCTGTTGATCGTCAGATCGGAGTCAGTGAGCAGTTTGCCGCCGCGGTTGCGAATGGCGCCGCGAGTATCGACGGTGAGCGCTTTGGCGCTGGAGACGGTGCCGCCATTGTTGTTGAGGCTATCGGCGTTGATCGCCAGAGCCCCTTCGCTGACGACACTGCCCTGCACGTTGTTCAGGTCCGCAGAGAGGTTGATTGCGAGATCTTTCTGGCCGGTCAGACGTCCGCTGTTTTCCAGGGTCTTGCCCGTCAGGGTCAGGCCGCTGTCACCGGACAGCAGCCCCTTGTTGCGGTTGATGACTTCATTAACAGTCAGCGCCAGATTGCCGCCGGCGAGCATGTAGCCGCTGTCGCTGTTGTCGAGCCAGGCGCCGATGAGGCTCACATCAGCCTTGCTCGACAGTTCGCCGCTGCGGTTGTCGACGCGGTCGACGGTGAGGTTCAGCGCTTTTGTCGCGCCCACCAGACCTTCCTGACGATTATCCAGAGACGCCGCTTTGAGCGTCAGGCCGTTGTCGGCAATGACCACGCCGTCCTGATTATCGAACAGACCGGTGACGCTGAAGTCAACGTCGCCGCGACCACGGATTTCGCCATGGGTATTGTCCAGGCTGGCGCTGCGCGCTTCGATGCCCGCTGAGGCGATCACGCCTTTAATGTTGCTCAGGGCACGGTCAACAATCAGCGTGAGCTTTTCGTTGCTCAGCAGTTTGCCGCCGTCGTTGTTCAGGCTTTGAGCATTGAGGCTCCAGGCCTTGGCGCCGGACATTTCGCCTGCATTGTTGTTCACCTCATTGAGGTTCTTGAACAGCAACTGACCCGGCGCATGAATGTTGCCGCGCTGGTTGTTGAGCAGACCGTTGTGCATGTCCAGGGTCAGGTCGGCGTTGCTGAACAACTCGCCGCCGTCCTGCTCCAGCGAGGTGACCGAGACGTCCAGTTTCTCTTGACTGCCGATGGTCCCGCCCGAGTTGTCCAGGTGAGCGGCGGTGAGCAACAGCGTGCCGTCGGTGGCCAGACTGCCGCCCTGACGGTTGATGAACTCGCCGGTGGTCAGCGTCGAATCTGCCTTGGCGCTGATTACGCCGTTGTCACTGTTGTCGAGGCTGGCGCTGGTGAACGTTAGACCTTTTTGCGAGGCGATCAGGCCACCCTGACTCAATACAGCGCCTTTGGTGGTGAGCGCCATTGCCTCGATGCTCGACAACTTGCCCAGACGATTGTCGAGGCTGCCGCCATTGAGGGTCATCTGCCCTTCACTGCTGATCAGGCCTTGCTGGTTGCCCATGGCCTCGTCGAAGGTCAGGCCCAGCGTGTTCTGGCTGACGATGCGCCCGCCGACGTTGCTCAGGCCGATACCGCTGAGGGTGCTCGCGCCCTTGCTGAAGATCAGGCCGTTGGTGGCGTTGATGATCCGCGCGACTTTCAGGCCCAGGGTCGTGTCAGACAGCACCTTGCCGCCGTCTCTGTTGTCCAGGCGTGCGCCGTTGATGGTCAGGTCCAACTGGCTGGACAGTGTGCTGGCGCGGTTATCGATCTGATCGACGTTGACCGTCAGGGTTTTGAGCGAGCCAACGAGGCTGTCCTGACGACTATTAAGCGTTTTACCGGTGAGTTTCAGATTGCCTTCGGCGACCAGTTCGCCGTGTTGTTGATTGAGGGTCTCGATGTTGGCGTCGATATCACCCTTGGCGGAAATCCGTCCGCTATCGTTGGTCACTTCCTTGGCTTTGAGGCTCATCAGTCCCGTCGACGTCAGCAGGCCACCATTGCGGTTGTCCAGTTCGTTGATCAACAACTTCGCCGCCTGATCGGCACGAATCGTACCGCCGCGGTTGTCGGTGTTGTTGCTGCTGACGGCCAGGGTATTGAGGCTGGAAATTTTCCCGGTGCGGTTATCCAGACGCGTGGCCTGCACGTCCATCGTGCCGTTGGCCTGGATCAGGCCCTTGTTCTGGTTATTCAAGCGATCACTGACGCGGGTGGTCAACGTGCCTTCACTGGTCAACTGGCCTTGCTGGTTGTTGTCGAGTTGTTGCGCTCGCACGGTCAGATTCTGCTTTGCGCCGATCCTGCCGGTGCTGTTGTTGATCGCGCCGAGGGCTGTGATGTCGAGCAAACGGCCGGCGGTCATCAGGCCAGCGACGTTATCCAGCGACGTGACGGTCAGAACAATGTCGCTCTGACTGCTCAGCTCACCGTTGCTGTTGATGAGTCGGCCGACGTTCGCCGTAATCTTTGCGTTGCTGTTGATCACACCGTTGTTGTTCAGCACCTGAGTGGCATTCAGGCTCAGCGTGGTATTGCTCAGGACCTTGCCTGCATTGCGGTTATCCAGCGTTGCGGCAGTGATCGCGGTGGTTTGCCCGCTAAGGGTGCCACCCTGGTTGCTCAGGGTTTGCGAGGTGTTGACCATCAGGTTGCGGCTGGCGATCAGGCTTTTGCCGGTGTTGTCGAGGTTCTGCGCGCTCAGGCTCAGATCACCGCTGGCGTTGCGGCTGCCATCGGCATTGACGCCCGCTACGATGGCACCGGCGTTGCTCAGTTGCCCGCCGGCGCTGAGGTTGATGCTGTCGCGTGCGGCGAGGGTCTGGCGGTTAGTCAGGTTACCTTGGGTCTGCACGTTCGCGCTGGTGCCGGCGTAGACCGGTCCGCGTGCATCGAGGCTGGCAGCCTTGACGTTGACTGCCCCGGTCGCCGAGGTATCAACCAGACTCAGATGACCATTGGCATCGAGCTGAATATCACCACCGCTGGCGATCAGTTTGCCGTCGAGTTTCACCCCGACCCCAGCCTCGGTGCCGACCAGTTTGATCGCCCCGGCGTACATGCCGCCCAGCGCCGAGGAGTCGATCGCCAACTGCGGCTTGGCGCTGCCATCATCGGCACGGGCCGTGGTATTCAAGGTTTGCGCGTTGACGTCGTTGCGCCCGGCGACGATGGTCAGGTTCTGCGCCTGAATCTCGGCGTTGATCTTCGCGCTGCGGGTAATGATTTCGAAACGGTCAACGTTGGTCGCGTTGAGGCCTGCACCTTCGATGGCCACCGAACCCTGATCAACCTGAAAACGATCCAGCCGACCGTTGTCGAGCACCGGTTTGCCGGTGGTCAGCGTCACACGCGGCGAATTGATAAAACCGCAGCCGTTGCAAGTGATGCCGTAGGGGTTGGCGACAATCACCCGCGCCGACTGCCCCGCCACTTCGGTGTACCCGCGCAACTGGCTCGGGTTGCCACTGATGACTTCGTTGAGAATCGCCTGCGCCGAACCGCTGTTCTTCAGGTTCGGGTTACCGATGATGTGCCCGCCCAATTGCGTGGCGGAAGTCTGCGTGGATCCGTTGTTGAGGATCAGCCCCTGCGCGCCGACGTTGTAGTCGTGAAACTGGTTGTGCGACAGCCCGCTGCCGTTGGGCGTGGCGATGTTGATGATCGGTACACCGTTGCCAGCGCGATCCAGCGAGGTGTTCGGGTTAGCCACAACGATGCCGTCGGCCTGCGCCCAGATCGGTTGCCAGAACATCACGTTGGCCAACAGAAACGCCAGACCGCGCTTGGGCATACCCAGGAACGATTCACGAGTTTTTACGGCAGCAGAAGGCTGGCGAGCAAAAAAGGCGTATTGGCGAACGTCCATGTTTGAAGTCTCATTACAGCAGGCAGGAATACGGGATCGACAACAGGCGCAGTACTCTCCAACAGGCACACACCTCTGTGCCGATCACAGTAAATAGTGTGCAAAGAAGAATTGCTGGCCAAGCGCCATCATATTGGCAGCGCGATATTAGATAGCCACTATTTTGGCGTCAATTAATAGATGCGCCGACAAGCTGTTACGATGAATGGCGCCGGCTAAGCGGACGCTTACCCAGCAGGCAACCCGCTGCACAACAAGCCCTCCCACCGCAATAATCTGTAAACTCCCCCCTCTTTAGCCGCCCATCTTTCACCCGCGGCCATCACCTCTTTATCTGTAGCGGAGTCCACCTTGCGTTTGTTTCACACCTCCGACTGGCACCTTGGGCAAAACCTGCACGGCCAGGAGCGCGATTTCGAGCATGCGTGCTTTCTCGAATGGCTGCTGCGCCAACTGAAACTGGCGCAGCCGGATGTGCTGTTGATTGCCGGGGACATCTTTGACACGGTCAATCCGCCGGTCAAAGCCCAGGAACGCCTCTACGATTTCATCGTCAGCGCCCACGAGCAGCAGCCGTTGCTGACCATCGTGATGATTGCCGGCAATCACGATTCCGGCTCGCGGATCGAACTGCCGGCACCGTTGATGCGGCGTTTGCGTACCCATGCGCTGGGTCGGGTGTTGTGGCTGGATGACGGCCAGCTCGATGCCGAACGTCTGCTGCTGCCACTGCCCAATGCCCAAGGCGAAATCGCCGCGTGGTGCCTGGCGCTGCCGTTCCTGCGTCCGGCCGAGGTGACTGGCGCGCATCTGGGTGACAACTACCTACGCGGTATCGGCCAGGTTCACGAATGGCTGATCGAAGCCGCCAATGCCAAGCGCAAGCCGGGTCAGGCGCTGGTCGCAATCAGCCATGCGCACATGGCCGGCGGTTCGGTGTCGGAAGATTCCGAGCGCAGCCTGATCATCGGTAATGCCGAAGCCCTGCCCGCCAGCCTGTTCGGGCCGAGTATCAGCTATGTCGCCCTCGGCCATTTGCACAAGCCGCAGAAGGTCAACGGTGAGGAACGCATCCGCTACAGCGGCTCGCCGATTCCGTTGTCGTTCTCGGAGATCGGCTATCAGCACCAGATTCTCGACATCACCCTCGACGGCGAAACCCTGGTCAGCGTCGAGCCGAAACTGATCCCGCGCGCGGTCAACCTGCAACGCATCGGCCCGGCGCCGCTGGCAGAGATTCTGCTGCAACTGGCGGACCTGCCGAACATCGATCTGCTCGCCGAAACCCAGCGTCAGCCGTGGCTTGAAGTCCGCGTGACTCTCGACGAGCCGCAGCCAGACCTGCGCCACCAAGTGGAAAGCGCCCTGCAAGGCAAAGCCGTGCGCCTGGTGCGGATCGCCGCCGAGTACGCCGGCAACCGTGGCGCTGACGGCGCGGAAGAAGGCACGGCGCTGATCGAACTCGATCAACTTACCCCGCAGGAATTGTTCAGCCGCGCCTGGTTCGACAACTACGGCAACGAGGTCGATGAGCAGACGCTCAAGGACTTCGCCGAACTGCTGCAAGACGTGCAAATGGAGGGCGAGCAGCCATGAAGATTCTCGCCATTCGCTTGAAGAACCTGGCCTCGCTGGCCGGCCCCTTCGAGATCGACTTCACCGCTGAACCCCTGGCCAGTGCCGGTCTGTTCGCAATCACCGGGCCGACCGGCGCCGGCAAAAGTACCCTGCTCGATGCCTTGTGCCTGGCGCTGTTCGGCGCCGTGCCGCGCTTGAACAACACCGGCCGTGACGCCAAAGTCCCGGACGCCGACGGCGAAATTGCCACCGGTGACCCGCGCACTCTGCTGCGCCGTGGCACCGGCGAAGGTTACGCCGAGGTGGATTTCGTCGGTGTCGATGGCCGTCGTTACCGCGCGCGCTGGGAAGCCAATCGCGCGCGGGAAAAGGCTGGCGGCAAGTTGCAGGCCAGTCGGCAGAGCCTGCGCGATATCGATCAGGATCAACTGCTCGCCAGCCAGAAAGGCGAATACAAGACTCAACTGGAAGCCGCGCTGGGCCTGAACTTCGAACAGTTCACCCGCGCCGTGCTGTTGGCGCAGAGCGAGTTCAGTGCGTTCCTCAAGGCTGACGACAACGACCGCAGCGAACTGCTGGAAAAACTCACCGACACCGCGCTCTACACCCGACTCGGCCGCCGCGCGTTCGACAAGACCAAAGAGGCCCGCGAAGCGCACAAGCTGCTGCAGGATCAGGCCACCGGCGTCACGCCGCTGCCGCCCGAAGCCCGGGCTGAACTGGATGAGCGTTTCAACGCCGCCCAGCAGCAATTGAAGTTGCAGCAAGCGCAGCTCAAGCAACTGGAGCAGCAGCACAGTTGGCTCAAGGAATTGCGCCAATTTCAGGACAAGCAACAAGCGGCTGCCGAGCAATTGCAGAGTGCACAGCAACAGTGGGAAGCTCTGGCCAGCGAACGCCTGAAGCTGACGCGCCTGGAACAACTCGCGCCGCAACGTCACCAGTTCGCGCGCAAGTCTGAACTCGACGCGCAACTGACGCCGCTGGCGGCCCAGATTGCCGCGCACACCCAGCAACAAGGCGAACTCGGCGAACGCCAGACGCAACTGGAACAATCGCTCGATACGGCGAAAGTCGCCCTGAGCGAAGCGCAGCAGCGACACAGCGAAAGTGCGCCGTTGTTGCGTCAGGCTTTCGAAGAGCAAAGCACCCTTGCTCGCCTCGCCAAGGACACCGCCCTCAGCGCAGAGGCCCGACAGTCTGCCGAACAGGCGTGCACACAAGGCCAGAGCGCCATTCAAGCGTTGCAGGCGAAACAGGCCGAAGTCGCTGAACGCCTGCAGAAAATCGCCGCCGAGCTGGAACAGAGCGCCGAGCTGGCGCCGTTGAGTGATGCGTGGAATGCCTACCGCGATCGCCTGCAACAGTTGATGCTGATCGGCAACCGCTTGAACAAGGGCCAGTCTGAACTGGCCAGCCTCGAACAAACCGCCAGCCGCAGCGCCGAAGAACTGACGTCGCAGAAGCAGCAACTGGAAGTGCTGTTCAAAGAGGCCGGCGCCGAACCCGATGCCGTCGCCGAGCAGATCGGTATCCTCGGTAATCTGTTACAGGACAACCGCAAACAACTGCGTGCCATTGAAGACCTGTCGCGCCTGTGGGCCACCCGCCAGGATCTGGACAAGCGCGGCGCCGAGCTGCAACAGCGCCAGCTCAAGGCCCAACAGGAACGCGAGCGCCTGACCCAGGACGGGGTCAAGACCAAAGCTGAACTGACTGTCGCCGAGCAAACCCTCAACGTCACCCGCGAACTGCTCGAACGCCAGCGTCTGGCCCGTAGCGCCAGTGTCGAAGAGCTGCGCGCGCAGTTGCAGGACGATCAGCCGTGCCCGGTGTGCGGCAGCAACGAGCATCCGTATCACCAGCCCGAAGCGTTGCTGCAAAGCCTCGGCAAACACGATGAAAGCGAACAGGCCAACGCACAGCAGGTGGTCGATCAGCTCAAGGAAAAACTGACGGAGTTGCGCGCCGAAGTCGGCGGAGTCATTGCTCAGCAAAAGGAACTGCTGCAGCAACAGGAACAACTGGCCGACCAGCAACATGCCCTCGCGCCGAGCCTCGACGCTCATCCGCAAGCGGCGCAGTTGATGAACCAAGACGCCGACAAACGCGACGCCTGGCTCAACCGGCAAAACGAGCAGTTGAACCAAAGCATCGCGCAGGACGAACAACGCCAAAGCGCCCTGCTCGCCCTGCAACAGGACGCCGCGCGCCTGACTCAGCAGTTGCGTCAGGCCGAAGCCGCGCACCAGCAGGCCGCACAGTTGCTGAGTAACCAGCAGCGAGAACTGGGCAGCGACCGTCAGCGCCTTGACGAAGAGTTGTCGGCGTTCAGCCATTTGTTGCCGGCAGACACCCTTGAAGCCTTGCGCCTTGAGCCGGCGGCGACGTTCATGCAACTCGACCGACGAATTGCCGAACGCCTGGCGCAAATCGATCAGCAAAAGGAAGAGCTGGGCGAACAACAACAACGCCAGCAGACGCTGGAAAAAGAACAGGATCGTCAGCAACTGCGCGCCCAGCAATTGCAAACCGCCGAACAGCAGTTCACTGCGCTGGCCGAGCAGCAACAAACCTGCCAGCAAAAACTCGCGCAATTGCTCGGCGAACACCCCAGCGCCGAACAGTGGCAACAGCAACTGGAACAGGCCGTGGAGCAGGCGCGCAACGCCGAAACCGGCACGGCCCGGGAACTACAAGACGTTCGCACACAACTGGTGCAGACCGCTGCCGAACTCAACGCGCAGCAAGAACGCTTGCAGGCGCTGAACAGTGAACATCAGGATCTGGCCAGCAAGATTGCCGACTGGCGCGCCCGTCACCCCGAACTGGATGACGGCGGGCTCGAAGACCTGCTGCGCGTCGACGATGCGCAACTTTCTGAGCTGCGCCAACGCTTGCAAATCAATGAAAAAGCCATCGAACAGGCCAACGTGCTGTTGCAGGAGCGCAATCAACGTTTGCTCGATCATCAGGCCCAGCACAACGCCCATCTCGATGCCGAACAATTGGCCAGCGCCCTCGCCGACCTGCAAAACCAGTTCAACGTCAGCGAGCAGCAATGCGCCGAATTGCGTGCCGAACAGGCGGAAGACCAGCGCCGGCAGAACGCCAATCAGGCCTTGGCGCAGCAGATCGCCGACGCCTATGCCGAATACCAGCGCTGGGCGCGTCTGAGTGCGTTGATCGGCTCGGCCACTGGCGACACTTTCCGCAAGATCGCTCAGGCGTACAACCTCGACCTGTTGGTGCACCACGCCAACGTGCAATTGCGGCAACTGGTCAAACGCTATCGCCTCAAACGCGGCGGCAGCATGCTAGGCCTGTTGGTGATGGACACGGAAATGGGCGACGAACTGCGCTCGGTACATTCGTTGTCCGGCGGTGAGACGTTCCTCGTTTCGTTGGCGCTGGCGTTGGGGCTGGCGTCAATGGCATCGAGCACCTTGAAGATCGAATCGCTGTTTATCGACGAAGGCTTCGGCAGTCTCGATCCGCAATCCCTGCAACTGGCGATGGACGCCCTCGACGGCTTGCAGGCGCAGGGCCGTAAAGTCGCAGTCATTTCCCACGTACAGGAAATGCATGAGCGAATCCCGGTGCAGATTCAGGTACTGCGCCAAGGGAACGGTTTGAGCACGCTGGAGGTGAAATGAACACGCTCTATTCCTTCCGCCGTTGCCCGTATGCGATGCGGGCGCGGATGGCACTGCACTATTCGGGCGTGCCGGTGGAGATCGTTGAAGTCAGCCTCAAGGCCAAACCGGCCGAGATGCTGGTGCTCTCGCCCAAGGGCACGGTGCCGGTGCTGGATGCGAATGGCCGGGTGATCGATGAAAGCCTGGAGATCATGCGCTGGGCACTGGCGCACAATGATCCGCAGGATTGGCGGCTGGAGGGTGATTCGAGAATTGCCGAGCTGATCGAAGCCAATGATCAGGTATTCAAGGTTCACTTGAATCGCTACAAGTACGCCGAGCGTTATCCCGAACAGCCGATGGAGGCGTATCGGGCTGAAGGGATGCTGTTCTTGCACACGCTTGATGAGTTGCTCAAGGATCGTGATTACTTGCTGGCGGATCATCCAAGCCTGGCGGATGTGGCGCTGTTTCCATTCGTTCGCCAATTCGCCCATGTTGATCGCGAGTGGTTCGCGCAGACGCCTTACGTGCGGCTGCAAGTGTGGTTGCAGCGCTTTCTCGAATCTGACCTCTTTACCTCGATCATGAGGAAATAAAGCACCCGGGTTCAGGCCAGAGCCTGGCACATCCCGAGTGCCGAGCAATCCACTTCAAAGGGGCCGAGAAAATCGGCCGAGACTTTGATCGGCGGATTGCCTGCCATCAGCCCCAGCGTATTGGCGCGCTCAATGTTGTGCGCGATGTTGTGATTGGCCTCTATGGCCCGGGCCAGCGCGCCAACCGAGCCCTGACCAATCCCCAGTAATGAAGCACCATTGATCAGGAACGCCAGACCGGCGATGACCCAGAGTCGGTAGCCTTTCATGCTCCGCCCACTCCTGCGAGTTCGGCCTGATCGACCGTCACGTTTTGCGAGCGAAGTTCGAACTGAATGCCGGGATGGGCAACTTGAATCGGTGCGTCGAAGCGGTGTTCCATTTGCGATGTGACGCTGACAACCAGCACCACGGCCAGGTAAAGACCGATGGCCAGGTAGGCGCCGCGTTTGGCAGAAGTGATGATTGCGCTGGCCATGGTGTTCTCCGTTGGCATGTTTCAGTGCCAACAGAATCAATCAAAAAAGCTGCAGTCACCACTCAGGGTTTCCCATAGTAACCATCAGCTTCATTGATCATTTAGCCCGTCTATCTCGACGTTGAATAAAACCTATCGTGTTGCAAAACACACACGCACAGAAGCTGCCGAAGGCTGCGATTTCTTGATCTTGTTTTTCAAAAGCAAAATCAAGAAATCGCAGCCTTCGGCAGCCCTTGGGCGTGCAGACTTTCAGTGTTGGGCTTTGTGATCCAGGGCGGCGTAGAAATTGGCGCTTTGTTGCAGGTACTTCTGGGTGTAGCTCTGGGTGTGGGATTTTTTGCTGCTGACGTCAGCGTGGGCGCTGGCAGGCAATGCAACAGTGGCAGAGATGGCGGAAGCGGCGATGACAGAGAAGAGATTGAAGTTCATGGCGGTAACCCTCGTATTCGGTTGGCTTGCTTGCCCGGCTGGGCTGTGAAGCAAACTTAACGCTCGACGGTTGCTTGCTTGAAATGCTTTGTAGCATTAGCTGTTATCAGCGCGATTGATACAAAGAGACAGGCCCCGTAAACCGGGGCCTGTGGCTTATTGTCGCGTCAGAAACTTCAGGTCGCTCGGGGCGTCCATTGGCAGTTTCTGCACGGTTTTGCCAAGCAAACCGGTCTTGCCATCGCGCTCGACGACCACAATCTCGTTGCTCTTCTGGTTGGCAATCAGCAGGAATTTGCCCGTTGGGTCGAGGCTGAACTCGCGCGGGTGATCGCCTTCCACCGAGCGTCGCTGCAACTCTTTGAGCTGGCCGCTAGCCGGGTCGATAGCGAACACCAGCAACTGATTGGCGGTGCCACGGTTGCTGACATAGAGGAATCTGCCGTCAGCGGACGCGTGCAGCGCGGCGGCGGCCTTGTCGGAAATCGGCTGCCCGGCCGCCAGGTCGATCATTTGCGTCTGGGTCAGCACACCGTCGTTGTAGTCGAAGACCGCAACCTGCGCGCTCATTTCCATGGTCAGCCAGGCATGCTTGCCGTCAGCACTGAACAACAGGTGACGCGGGCCGCTGCCGGCCGGCAACGATACCGAAGCGGTTTTCGCCGCAGTCAGCGGCAGCTCCGGATTGCCTTTCGGGTCGAATTGGTAAATGAAGATTTTGTCCGCGCCCAGGTCATTGGAGAACACATAGCGACCGTCCGGCGAGGACACCGTCGAATGCACGTGGTTGGACGCCTGACGCTCGGGATTGACCCGGCTCGCCGGGTGGCCGCTCATCTGCACCACTGGTTTGAGCTTGCCGTCGCTGTCGACGGGCAACACCGCCAGTGTGCCGCCCGGATCTTCGACCACCGAATAGTTGCTGACAAACAGGTGGCTGGCGTCACCGCTGAGGCTCGAATGGGTGGGCTCGTTGCCCAGACTTTGCACCTGATTGATCAGGCTCAGCGCTTGGGTCTTTGGATCAATCGCGTAGCTGCTGACGCGGCCGATTGAATCCTTCTGGCCTGGGCCGTTTTCGTTGACCACGAACAGACGTTTCTGGTCTTTGGAAACGGTCAGCCACGAAGGGTTTTCGCTGTTGATCACTTGCAGCGGCCTGGCATCGATCTGGCCTGTGGCGCTGTCGAAATTCATTCGATAGATGCCTTGGCTGGAGCCCGCCGTGTAGGAACCGACCAGCAACTGGAAGCTTTCGGCAGAGGCCGTGGAAAGGCCCATGGCACCGACACTGCCAGCCATCAACAGAGGCCAGAACTTACGCATTTTCATCAGTTTCATCCTCGTCGTCGCTGCTGCTGATGACGTCGCCGAGGCAGACCAGGCGATGTTCGCCGGTTGTCTTGGTGTCGCTGGCAAAACCAATGATCAGCCAGCTCTGCAGGTCTTCGTCAAACGTTGCCGCTTCAACCTGCGCCGGCGTGAATTCCCAATGCTTGGCCGCTCGGCCATCGATGCACTCGATGTGCAGGTTATCGTCTTCATCGAGGGCGAATTCGAAGGCATGCAAGCCGTCGATTTCGACCATATCGCAGTGTTCGAGGGCGTTGAGAAGGGTTTGGGCAGTCATGGCAAACAGTCTTTCTAGGGGGGAAAGCGCCAATGATATCTGATTGTCGCAGCAGAACCTTGTGGGAGCGGGCTTGCTCGCGAACGCGGCGTGTCAGTCTACACATATGTTTCTGATAGACCGCATTCGCGAGCAAGCCTGCTCTCACAGGGGATTGGGGGTGGGTTTAGAGGGCGTCGCGCGATGGCTTACCGTCAACCAGGCGCTGGATACGCAGCGGATTGGCGTTTTTCAGCGGCTCGGGCAGCAAGCTGTCCGGATAATTCTGGAAGCACACCGGGCGCAGGAAGCGATCAATCGCGAGCGTGCCGACCGAGGTGCCACGCGCATCGGACGTCGCCGGATACGGCCCGCCGTGCACCATCGAATCACACACCTCGACACCGGTCGGATACCCATTGAGCAGGATTCGCCCGACCTTCTGTTCCAGTAGCGGCGTCAGTTCGGGGAAGTGCTCGAAGTCAGCAGGTTCACCAATGATCGTCGCCGTGAGTTGCCCGTGAAGACCGTTCAACGCAAAGCCGAGCTGCGCTTGATCGGCCACTTCAACAATCACCGTGGTCGGGCCGAACACTTCTTCCTGCAACACTTCGTCGCCGTTGATCAACAGGCTGGCATCAGCCTTGAACAATTGCGGCTGCGCTTGAGTGCCCTGCTGTGGATTACCGGCCAGATGCTCGATGCCAGGATGTGCCAAGAGCTTGTGCAAGCCTTTGCCATAGCTGCCAAGGGTGCCTGCGTTGAGCATGGTTTGCGCCGGTTGATCGCCGATCAGCCCCGCGACCTGCTGCACAAAGGCAGTGAATGGCGCCGAGCGAATACCGATCACCAGACCCGGGTTGGTGCAGAACTGACCGCAGCCCTGCACCACCGACGCGGTGAGGTCACGCGCCACGCTCTCCGAGCGTGCCGCCAGTGCCTGCGGCAAGACGATCACCGGGTTGATGCTCGACATCTCGGCGAACACAGGGATCGGCTGCGGGCGTGCGGCGGCCATGTCGCACAGCGCACGACCGCCCTTGAGCGAACCGGTGAATCCCACTGCCTGAATCGCCGGATGCTTGACCAGCCATTCGCCAACGCCACCCCCGTAGATCATGTTGAACACGCCGGCCGGCATGGCGGTTTTTTCCGCCGCGCGAATCAGCGCGTCGGCCACCCGCTCAGCGGTGGCCATGTGGCCGCTGTGGGCCTTGAACACCACGGGGCAACCGGCGGCCAGAGCCGAAGCGGTGTCGCCGCCGGCCGTGGAAAACGCCAACGGAAAATTGCTCGCACCGAACACCGCCACCGGGCCGAGGCCAATGCGATATTGACGCAGATCCGGGCGCGGCATTGGCTGGCGCTCCGGCAGCGGCAGGTCGATCCGCGCCCCATAGAAATCGCCACGGCGCAGCACTTTGGCGAACAGGCGCATCTGCCCGCTGGTGCGTGCGCGCTCACCTTGAATCCGCCCGGCCGGCAAAGCGGTTTCGCGGCAAACCACGGCGACGAAATCATCACCGAGGGCGTCGAGTTCATCGGCAATGGCATCGAGAAACTGCGCCCGGCGTTCAGCGCTGAGGCTGCGATAAGCAGGGTACGCGGCAGCGGCGGCTTTGGCGGCGGCGTCGACTTCCTGCTCGGTGGCCTGAATGAAATCGTGGGGCAGTTGTTCGCCACTGCTGGCGTCAACGCTGTGCAGTTTGACGTTACCGGCCGCGCTACGCTGACCGCCGATGTAGTTGTGACCGAGAATCTGAGTCATGGGATCTCCTTAAAGGGTGCCGATGCTGTCCGGTTCAAATGCTGCTGCGACCGATGTGATGCCGTTGATCAGCGGTGCGCCGAATTCGGCCTGACTGATCTCGAACACGTCGCCCGGCTGCGTGCGAATGCCATCGGCGAACGACAGGGTCGCGGTGCCGAAGAAGTGAATGTGTACGTCGCCCGGACGCAAGAACTGGCTGTATTTGAAGTGGTGGTATTCGAGGTTGGCCAGGCTGTGGCACATGTTGGCCTCGCCGCTGAGGAATTCGTTTTGCCACAACACTTCGCCGTCACGCAGGATGCAAGTGGTGCCTGCCAAGTGTTGGGGTAGTTCACCGACGCGAAGTTCCGGACCATAACTGCAACTGCGTAATTTCGAGTGCGCCAGATACAAGTAATTCTTGCGTTCCATGACGTGGTCGGAGAACTCGTTGCCCACCGCGAAACCGAGGCGATAGGGTTTGCCGTCAGGACCGATGATGTACAGACCGGCCATTTCCGGTTCCTCACCGGCATCCTCGGCAAACGGCGGCAACGGGAATGGCTGGCCCGGGCGCACGACGATACTGCCGTCACCTTTGTAAAACCATTCCGGCTGTACACCGGCCTGCCCTGCCGCCGGCTTGCCGCCCTCAACGCCCCATTTGAAGATACGCATGGTGTCGGTCATGGCGGCTTCGTCACCCGCCTGTTGATGCATCTTGTCGCGGGCCGAAGCGCTGCCCAGATGTGTCAGGCCGGTGCCGCTGACCAGCATGTGGGCCGGATCCGGGTGATCGAGTGGCGGCAGGATGCGCAGCTCGTTGAGCAACTGCGCATAGTCATGACTGATACCCAGGCCAAGGGTTTGCACTTGCTGCTCCAGCGTGCCGCCGGCTTCGATGGCCGCCAGCGCCAGATCGCGCACGGTGCGGGTATCCTGCACTTCGCGCACCACGCCTTTGTCGACGACACCGACGCGGCGCTCGCCGTTACTCAATTCGAATTGCACCAGATGCATGTTCTTCTCCTTTTAGAGCACAAATATTGAAAACCACGCCGAACCACTGTGAGAGCGGGCTTGCTCGCTCCCACATGGGTTCTGTGCTGTTCTTTAGATTCAGGTTCGGGTAGCGCCGCGTGCGCTGGCGGCGAACTGGTCAACGGGCAGTACGTGTTTGCGCTCAAGCACTCGATACACAACACCGGTCAGGACCAACCCGAACATCATCACCCCCGAGAGGAAATACAGGCCCGACGCCAGATTCCCGGTGTATTCCTTCAACGCGCCGATCACGAACGGCCCGATGTAACCGCCAAGATTGCCCACCGAGTTGATCAACGCGATCCCTGCCGCTGCACTCGCGCCGGCAAAGAAGCGCCCCGGCAAGGTCCAGAACACCGCCGTGCAGGAAAACAGCGCAAACGCCACCAGACACAGCGCGGCCAACTGCGCCACTGGCATCGACAGCCAGGCACTGAGAAAAAGACCTATCGCGCCCAGCACATAAAGCACTGCCAGATGGCCGTAGCGATCATTCAAACGGTCTGAACTGCGCGGCACGATCAGCAAACCGATGATCCCGAAAATGTACGGCACCGATGACACGAAACCGGTCACCAGATCAGTGCCGCCAAATTGTTTGATCAGCGTCGGCAGCCACAAGCCGAGGCCATAAATGCTCAAGGTCACCGGCAGATAGAACAGCGCCAGCAGCAAGACGCGTTTGTCTTTGAGCGCATGCAGCGGATTGCCGTGACGGGTCTGGCCGTATTCCTCCAGATCTTTTTTCAGCTCACGGGTCAGCCAGTCCTTCTCGGCCTGATCCATCCACTTCACTTGCTCCGGGCCATCCGGCAACCAGCGCAGCACCGGCCAGGTCAGCAGGATCGCCGGGGTGCCGATGACGATGAACAGCCACTGCCAGCCGTGCAGCCCGAGGACGCCGTCCATCCCCAGCAGGCCGCCGGAGACGGGGCCGGTGATCAGCATCGCGATGGGCTGCGAAAGAATGAACAGGCCAAGAATCTTGCCGCGATGGCGCACCGGGAACCATTGGGTGATGTAGTACAGAACGCCGGGAAAGAACCCCGCTTCTGCCGCACCGAGCAGAAAGCGCATGACATAGAAACTGTGCGGGCCCTGGACGAACGCCATGCCGATAGTGATGGCGCCCCAGGTGATCATGATCCGCGCGAACCAGCGCCGCGCGCCGAAACGTTCAAGCATCAGGTTGCTGGGGATTTCCAGCAGAAAGTAGCCGATGAAGAACAGCCCAGCACCGAGGCCATAAGCCGCATCACCGATGCCGATGTCGGCTCCCATGTGCAGTTTGGCGAAGCCGACGGCGGAGCGATCCACATAGGCAATCAGGTACAGCAGGATCAGGAAGGGGATCAGTTTCAGCGTGATGCGGCGAATAAGCCGCAGTTCCTGGCTCATGGGATCGGTCTCCGATTGTTGTTTTTATAGAACCTCGGGGGACGCCTCTCACGGAAAACCGCCAGGACCATCCCTCCGTCGAAAACGACTATATAGTAATACTAATTACCCAACAACCACTTCCAAAGCGCCTAAATTGCGCTTATGTTAAGCCTCAGCTCGAACACTATAGTCATACAATAAGAGAATCGATCATGTCTGATAAGAAACCCACCCTGCGCTCGGCCCAATGGTTTGGCACGGCCGACAAGAACGGCTTCATGTACCGCAGCTGGATGAAGAATCAGGGCATCGCCGACCACCAGTTTCATGGCAAGCCGATCATCGGCATCTGCAATACCTGGTCGGAACTGACCCCGTGCAACGCGCATTTCCGCCAGATCGCGGAGCACGTCAAACGCGGGGTGATCGAGGCCGGTGGATTCCCGGTGGAATTCCCGGTGTTCTCCAACGGCGAATCGAACTTGCGTCCCACCGCCATGCTGACGCGCAACCTGGCGAGCATGGACGTCGAAGAAGCCATTCGTGGCAACCCGATTGACGGCGTGGTGTTGCTGACCGGTTGCGACAAAACCACTCCGGCGCTGCTGATGGGCGCGGCCAGTTGCGATGTGCCGGCCATCGTTGTCACCGGCGGGCCGATGCTCAACGGCAAACACAAAGGCAAGGACATCGGCTCGGGCACCGTGGTCTGGCAGCTCAGTGAGCAAGTCAAGGCCGGCACCATCACCCTGGACGACTTCCTCGCAGCCGAGGGCGGCATGTCGCGTTCGGCGGGCACCTGCAACACCATGGGCACCGCATCGACCATGGCTTGCATGGCTGAAGCACTGGGCACTTCCTTACCGCACAACGCGGCCATCCCGGCGGTAGATGCGCGGCGGTACGTGTTGGCGCACATGTCCGGCATGCGCGCTGTGGAAATGGTGCGTGAAGATTTGAAACTGTCGAAGATCCTGACCAAGGAAGCCTTCGAAAACGCGATTCGCGTCAACGCCGCCATCGGCGGTTCGACCAACGCCGTGATCCATTTGAAAGCCATCGCCGGACGCATCGGCGTCGAACTGGAACTGGACGACTGGACGCGCATCGGTCGCGGCATGCCGACCATCGTCGACCTGCAACCTTCCGGGCGTTTTCTGATGGAAGAGTTCTATTACGCCGGGGGATTGCCAGCGGTGCTGCGCCGTCTCGGTGAGGCCAATCTGATCCCCCATCCGAACGCGCTGACAGTCAACGGCAAGTCCATTGGCGAGAACACCAAAGACGCGCCGATCTACGGCGAAGACGAGGTCATTCGCACCCTCGACAATCCGATCCGTGCTGACGGCGGCATCTGCGTACTGCGCGGCAATCTGGCCCCTCTTGGTGCCGTGCTCAAACCGTCCGCCGCCACGCCAGCGTTGATGCAGCATCGCGGCCGTGCCGTGGTGTTCGAGAACTTCGACATGTACAAGGCGCGGATCAACGACCCAGAACTGGATGTTGATGCCAACTCGATTCTGGTGATGAAAAACTGCGGGCCGAAGGGTTATCCGGGCATGGCTGAAGTCGGCAACATGGGCCTGCCGGCCAAGCTGCTGGCCGAGGGTGTGACGGACATGGTGCGCATCTCTGACGCACGGATGAGCGGCACCGCTTACGGCACGGTGGTTTTGCACGTTGCCCCGGAAGCCGCCGCCGGCGGGCCCCTGGCCACAGTGAAAGAAGGCGACTGGATCGAACTCGACTGCGCCACCGGGCGTCTGCACCTGGACATTCCGGACGCCGAACTGGCCGCGCGCATGGCTGACCTGCAACCGCCGCAGCAATTATTGGTGGGCGGTTATCGTCAGTTGTACATCGACCATGTGCTGCAGGCGGATCAGGGCTGCGATTTCGACTTCCTGGTCGGCTGCCGTGGAGCTGAAGTGCCGCGCCATTCCCATTAAAAACAAACAACCGCAGCCTTCGCCAGCGCCTGCATTGGAATGCATCCCCCTGTGAGAGCGGGCTTTCTTGAGCAAGCCCGCTCCCACATTTGATTGTCTGTCTGCCTCACGTTTGTGTCGTGCCTGCTATGATGCGCGGCATCTTAATCGCTCAGGATCGCGCCACTCCCCATGGATTACCGCAAACCTTCCGACCGCAAAAGCATGCACTCGCGCATCGTCCAGGAATTGGGCATGCAGATCGTCTCCGGACGCTTCCTGCCCGACGACAAACTGCCCGCCGAAGCCTTGCTTTGCGAGGAGTACGCGGTCAGTCGACCGGTGTTGCGCGAAGCCACGCGGGTGTTGGTGGCAAAAGGTCTGGTGTACTCCAAACCGCGCGTGGGCACGGTGGTCAAGGCGCGCCGCGAATGGCACATGCTCGACCCGGACGTACTGCACTGGCTGATGCAAAGCAGCCCGCAGAATGAATTTTTCAATATCCTGACCAGCGTGCGCAGCATCATCGAACCGGCCGCCGCCGCCCTCGCCGCCCAGCATGCGACCGATGCTGAGATCACCGCCATCGGCGAGGCTTACCAGCGCATGGAGGCTGCGTCGACACCGCAAGCCCTGCTGCAACCGGACCTGGATTTCCACAGCCGGATTGCCGATGCGACTCACAATGATTTGCTGGCAAATCTGTGCAACATGCTCTCGGTGGCGATTGCCGAGGCGTTGAAGCATTCGAATCAACGGCCGAACCTGCATGAATTGGCGTTGCCACGGCACAAGGCGATTCTCACCGCGATCGAGAACCGTGATGCCTTGGGTGCAAGGCATGCGACGTTGGTGCAACTGGATGATGCACGCAGTGCGCTGAGCGTAGTGCTTGGTACCGAACGCTCCTGAACACTGAAGATCGCCCGCTCCCACAGGGGGTTAGTGTGAATATCGAGATATAAAAAAAGCCGCAACCCGAAGGTTGCGGCTTTGTCGTTTCAGGCGCTCAGGTCAGTGGGCAAACAACGAATTGCCTTTCTGCCCCGCCAGCTTCTCCGGTTTGATCAGGAACTTGGCCAGTGCCGGCAGCAGCCACAGCGCACCGAACATGTTCCACAACAGCATGAAGGTCAGCATCAGGCCCATGTCGGCCTGGAACTTGATCGCCGAGAAGATCCAGGTGCACACGCCGATGGCCAGGCACAGGCCGGTGAACAGCACCGCTTTACCGGTGGATTTCAGGGTCTGGTAATAGGCTTCCTGCAACGGCAGACCGGCACGCAGGAAACTCTCCAGACGGCTGTAGATGTAGATGCCGTAGTCCACGCCGATCCCCACACCCAACGCCACCACCGGCAAGGTCGCGACTTTCACGCCGATGCCCATGAACGCCATCAGTGCGTTGCCGAGTACCGACGTCAGCACCAGTGGCAGCACGATGCACAAGGTCGCCGCCCACGAGCGGAAGGTGATCATGCACATGACTGCCACACAGATGTACACCAGAATCAGGATGGTCAATTCAGCCTGCTTGATGACCTCGTTGGTGGCGGCTTCGATCCCGGCGTTACCCGCCGCCAGGATGAACTCCAGACCTTCCTTATTGTTCTCCCTGGCAAATTCCTGCACCGCATGCACCGCCCGATCAAGGGTTTCAGCCTTGTGATCGTTGAGGAACACCAGCACCGGCGCTACTGAGCAACTGTTGTTGTACAGGCCATCGGCCCGTGCAATCGAGCTGTTCAGCACGTCTGGGTTGCGCGACAGGGTTTCCCATTTCAGGTTGCCCTCGTTCATGCCCTTGATCATCTGCTTGGACACGGTCACCAGCGAGATCGCCGACTGCACGCCCTCGGTGTTCTGCATCTTCCACATCAGCTCATCGATCGGTGCCATGGCTTCGTAACGCGAACAACCTTCTTTCTTGGTCTTGACCATCACCACCAGCACGTCGGAGCTGGTCGAGTAGTTGTTGATGATGAAGTTGTTGTCCTTGTTGTAGCGTGAGTCCGGACGCAACTCCGGCGCACCTTGGTCGAGGTCGCCGATTTTCAGGTTCTGGCTGTACCAGAGGCCGCCACCGAAGGCGATCAGCGCCAGAGCAACGGAGACCGGTGCGACTTTCGGGCTGGCGAAGTTCGACAGCAGGCGCCAGAACGGATGTTCGCGGTTTGCGTCCTTCTTGCTTCTGGCAATGGCGCGTTTACTGATGCCGACATAAGAGATCGCGACCGGCAGCAGAATCAGGTTGGTGAACACGATGACGGCCACGCCGATGGACGCGCCGAAAGCCAGTTCGCGGATCACACCGATGTCGATGATCAGCAGCGTGATGAAGCCGACCGCGTCCGCGAGAATCGCGATCATCCCCGGCAGGAACAGTTGCCGGAACGTTCGCCGTGCGGCGGTCAGGGCGTTTTCTGCCTCGCTCGATTGCAGGGCGATCCCGTTGATCTTCTGCACACCGTGGGAGATGCCGATGGCGAAGATCAGGAACGGCACCAGCATCGAATACGGATCAAGCCCAAAGCCAAAGAAGTGCATCAACCCCAGTTGCCAGACCACCGCCACCAGCGTGGTGCTCAACACGGCAATGGTGCTGCGCACGCAGTTGGTGAACCACAGCAACAGGATCAGGGTGATGACGAACGCGATGCCGAAGAACAGCACCACCATCACCAGACCGTCGATCAGGTCGCCCACTTTCTTGGCGAAACCGACGATGTGGATTTTGACGTTGGGGTTTTGCGCTTCGAACTTGTCGCGGATCTTTTCTTCCAGTTCATGGGAGAACTTGCGGTAATCCAGCGCCAGCAACTTGCCCTGATCCTGCGGGTCCGGGTACGACTCCAAGAGCGGAATGTCGACGATGCTCGACTTGAAGTCGTTGGCCACCAGACGCCCGACCTGACCGGACTTGAGCACGTTGTTGCGCAGCAGATCGAGGCTGTCTTGCGAGCCGTTGTAGCTCTGCGGGATCACTTCACCGCCGGCAAAACCTTCTTCGGTCACTTCGGTCCAGCGCACGCTCGGACTCCACAGCGACTTGAGACCGGACCGGTCAACGCCGGAGATGTAGAACACCTCGTCGTTGATCTGGCGCAGGGTCTCCATGTATTCCTTGGAGAAGATGTCGCCGTCGGTGGCTTCCACCGAAATACGCACGGTATTGCCCAGGTTCGCCAGGTCGTTGCGGTGCTCCATCATCTTCTCGATGAACGGATGCTTGAGCGGGATCATTTTCTCGAAGCTGGTGGACGGCCGGATCAGCGTGGCCTGCCAGAACAGAAAAATGCTCACCACCAGGCAGATCAGGATCACTACCGGGCGGTTGTTGAAAATCAGACGTTCAAGGAACGTCGCCTTGTCCTGATGATGATTGCTCAAGGAAGTCATAGCCCCGCCTTCTTATTATTGATCTCGGCACCGTTTGGCAGCGTGGTGTGAACACCGCCCTGCCCGGTCAGAATCAGGTTGCCGTTGCCGGCGGCGGTGACCGACGACAGCGAAATGCGATCCGGGCGATTGAACACGCTGAAGGTCTCACCGTCGTCGCTGCTGCTGATCACCGAGCCACCGTTGCCGACGATCACGATCGAGCCGTCCTCGAGCAACGTAGCGCCGGACAGACCGAATTCCAGCGAGCCTCGCGCAGCTTTCAGCTCGACCTGTTCCCAGGTGCTGCCGAAATCCGTGGAGCGGTAGAGGTTGCCGCGCAAGCCGTAAGCGAGCAGCGTCTGCGGCGAAGCCGTGCCGATCACGCCGAACAGCGAGCCTTCATAAGGGCCTTCAAGTTTTTCCCAGGTCTGCCCCCCATCAGCGGAGCGGAACATGCTGCCCGACTCGCCGACAATGAACAGCCCGGCGTCTTTCACCGCCGCGATGGCGTTGAGGTGAAACTGGTCTTCGTTGTCGAGGCGGTCGCTGATGTCTTCCCAATGCTTGCCGCCGTCGGTGGTTTCCAGCAGCGCGCCGTAGGCACCTACGGCGATGCCGCTGTTGACGTCCTTGAACCAGACGTCGAGCAGCGGCGATTCGCGTTTGAGGTCTTCGAATTGTTTGGTCCAGGTCAGACCGCCGTCCTCGCTGGCGAGAATCTGCGCATCGTGGCCGACGGCCCAGCCATGTTTGTCGTCGACAAAGTACACAGCGGTCAGCAGTTGCCGGCTCGGCACCTTGGCCTGGGTCCAGGACTTGCCCTGGTCATCGGAATAGAGAATGTGCCCACGATCCCCGACGGCCACCAATCGGGCGCCGGCATGGACGACGTCAAGCATCAGGCTTTTTGCGGCTTTGGCTGATTCGAGGGCATACACCACGTCGGCTGGCGCCTCGGCGGCGATCACGGGTGCCGACACGCTGGCGAAGCCCAGCATGGAGAGTGCTGTGACCAGCAACGCGGTGTTGCGAAACGCCGGCGGGCGGCAACGACTCATAGACCTTCCCCTATTTATTATTGTTAGGCCGTTTGGCCTTCAAGGGCGCCGCAAGGGTGCTCCGGTGATGACTGGTCAGAAGCATAGTCCTGAAACCCGCCATCCAGAGCCCCTTCGGAAGCTGGCTCATCCTATCGGGCTTTCGAAACGTCTGACAATCGGCGCCACGTTATCTTTTGTTAACCAGATACAGGCTCCTGTCGCCAGTGATTTGCATTGTGGGAGGGGGCTTGCTCCCGAAGGCGATGTGGATGCGCCGATTTCGCGAGCAAGCTCCCTCGCACAGGGTTAGTGGTGTTTTGGGGATTTGTGGCTGTAGGTGAATGCATGGCCATTCGCCGGATGGATGCGGCAAAAGTTACCGAGGGGACTTGCACGATTGGTATTATGGTATACCATCAGACGCACAGACACTCTCAATCCCCCTACGGAGCAGCTCATGAGTTTCGAAATTCGCAAGATCGTCAGCTATGTCGAAGAAACCTTCATCGAAGGCGGCAAAGCCACCGACACGCCGGTGACCATGGTCGGCCTCGCTGTTGTGATGAAAAACCCTTGGGTGGGTAACGGCTTTGTCGAAGACCTGAAACCGCAGATCCGCGCCAACTGCTCCGACCTCGGCGCCATGATGGTCGAGCGTCTGGTCGGCCTCATTGGCGGCGCAGAAAAGATCGAGGCCTACGGCAAGGCTGCCGTGGTGGGTGCTGACGGCGAAATCGAACACGCCTCCGCCGTGATCCACACCCTGCGCTTCGGCAACCACTACCGCGAAGCGGTCAAAGCCAAGAGCTACCTGAGCTTCACCAACAAGCGCGGCGGCCCGGGCACTTCGATTCAGATTCCGATGATGCACAAGGACGACGAAGGCCTGCGTTCGCACTACATCACCCTGGAAATGCAGATCGAAGACGCACCGCGCGCCGACGAAATCGTCGTGGTGCTGGGTTGCGCCGACGGTGGCCGCCTGCACCCGCGCATCGGCAACCGTTACATCGATCTGGAAGAACTGGCCGCCGAAAAAGCCCAGTAATCACAATAAAAAGGCATTGCAGGAGCGCTCCATGATTCGGCTCACCGCTGAACTCACCCCGGCTGGCACCAGTTATCTGGCGACCGGCGAAGGCCAGCCCGTGGTCTTGATCCACGGCGTGGGCCTGAACAAAGAAATGTGGGGCGGCCAGATCGTCGGCCTCGCCACGCAATATCGGGTGGTCGCTTACGACATGCTTGGCCATGGCGCCAGCCCGCGACCGGCCAGCGGTACCGACCTGCTCGGTTACGCCGATCAGTTGCTGGAGCTGCTCGATCACCTCAACCTGCCGCAAGCAGCGGTGATCGGCTTCTCGATGGGCGGTCTGGTGGCGCGGGCCTTTGCGCTGCATTACCCGCAGCGCCTGCAAAGCCTGGTCGTGCTCAACAGCGTGTTCAATCGCAGCGAAGAGCAGCGCGCCGGCGTCATTGCGCGCACCGCTCAAGCCGCCGAACACGGTCCGGACGCCAATGCCGAAGCCGCGCTGTCGCGCTGGTTCAGCCGCGAATATCAGGCCGCCAACCCGGCGCAGATCGCCGCGATCCGCCAGACCCTGGCCGGCAATGACCCACAGGGTTACCTGACCACCTACGAACTGTTCGCAACGCAGGACATGTACCGCGCCGACGACCTGAGCAGCATTCAGGCGCCGACGCTGATCGCCACGGGCGAGCTCGACCCCGGTTCGACCCCGGAAATGGCCGAGCAACTGGCCCGCCGCATCCCCGGCGCGAAGGTTGCCGTGCTGGCGGAACAACGGCATATGATGCCCGTAGAGTCGCCGCGTCTGGTCAACCAGACGCTGTTGGAATTTCTCGAATTCGCACACTCCCGACAAAACCATATAAAGGGGATCGTTGCATGACACTCGCACGCTTCCAGATGTGCATCGGCGCAGAATGGGTCGATGCCCTCAGCGGCAAGACTTTCCAAAGCCTCAATCCAGCCCTGGCCGAACCTTGGGCTGAACTGCCTGACGCAGATGAGGCCGACGTCGAACGCGCTGTGCAATCAGCGCAAAGCGCGTTCGACAGCCCTGCCTGGCGCGGTCTGACCGCCACCGCGCGCGGCAAACTGCTGCGCCGCCTCGGTGACTTGATCGCCGAGAACAAAGAGCAACTGGCGCAGCTGGAAAGCCGCGACAACGGCAAACTGATTCGTGAAACCCGGGGTCAGGTGGGTTATCTGCCGGAATTCTTCCACTACACCGCCGGTTTGGCTGACAAGCTCGAAGGCGGCACCTTGCCGCTGGACAAGCCCGACCTGTTCGCCTACACGGTTCACGAAGCCATGGGCGTGGTCGCGGCGATCATTCCCTGGAACAGCCCGCTGTACCTGACCGCGATCAAACTGGCGCCGGCGCTCGCCGCCGGTAACACCATCGTAATCAAGCCGTCAGAGCACGCGTCGGCGACCATCCTTGAACTGGCGCGTCTGGCCCTCGAAGCCGGGATTCCGCCAGGCGTGGTCAACGTTGTGACCGGTTACGGCCCGAGCACCGGCGCCGCCCTTACCCGCCATCCGCTGATCCGCAAGATCGCCTTCACCGGCGGCGCGGCCACGGCCCGGCATGTGGTGCGCAGCAGCGCCGAGAACTTCGCCAAGCTGTCGCTGGAACTGGGCGGCAAGTCGCCGAACATCATTTTTGCCGACGCCGATCTCGACAGCGCGATCAACGGCGCGATTGCCGGGATCTATGCGGCCTCGGGCCAGAGCTGTGTGTCCGGTTCGCGATTGTTGGTGCAGGACGAGATTTACGACGAGTTTGTCAGTCGTCTGGTCGAACGGGCCAAACGCATCCGCATCGGCAACCCGCAGGAAGACAGCAGCGAAATGGGCCCAATGGCCACCGCGCAGCAACTGGCAGTGGTCGAAGGGCTGGTCGCCGACGCCATCGCAGAAGGCGCGCGCTTGCGCACCGGCGGCAAACGTCCGAGCGGTCTCGGTGAAGGTTGGTTCTACGAGCCGACGCTGTTCGAGTGCGACCGCAATTCGATGAAGATCATGCAGGAAGAAGTCTTTGGCCCAGTGGCGTCGGTCATCCGTTTCAAGGATGAGGCCCAAGCGCTGGCGATCGCCAACGACTCGCAATTCGGCCTCGCCGCCGGCATCTGGACGCGCGATCTGGGCCGCGCCCATCGCCTGGCGCGCGACGTGCGCTCTGGAATTATCTGGGTCAACACCTACCGCGCGGTGTCGGCAATGGCGCCCATCGGCGGCTTCAAGAACAGTGGCTATGGACGCGAAAGCGGCATCGACTCGGTGCTGGCCTACACCGAACTGAAAACGGTGTGGATCAACCTCTCTCAGGCGCCAATGCCTGATCCGTTTGTGATGCGCTAGGAGTCCTGCGACATGATCGAACCCGGCATTTACAAAGACGTCATGAGCTCGTTTCCGTCCGGCGTCACGGTGGTCACCACCCTCGATCCGGATGGCGCCATCGTCGGCATCACCGCCAGCGCCTTCAGTGCGCTGTCGATTGATCCGGCGCTGGTGCTGTTCTGCCCCAATTACGCTTGCGACACCTACCCCGTGCTGCGTGACAGCAAGAAATTCGCAATCCATTTGCTGTCCGCCGAGCAGACCGCTGAAGCCTACGCCTTCGCCGGTAAAGGCAAGGACAAAGCCAAAGGCATCGAGTGGCACTTGAGCGAACTCGGGAATCCGATTCTCGCCAAAGCCACCGCAATCATCGAGTGTGAATTGTGGCGTGAATACGACGGTGGCGACCACGCGATCATCGTTGGCGCAGTGAAAAATCTGATCCTGCCAGCGCAACCGGTAGCGCCGATGATTTATCACAAGGGCAAGCTGGGCGCCCTGCCCACCTTGGCCTGACGGATACACATTGTTCCCAATGTGGAAGCGGGCTTGCTCGCGAAGGCATCGTGTCAGCCGACATCAATGTCGAATGATCCACCGCATTCGCGAGCAAGCCCGCTCCCACAGGGAGAAACAGGGTGATTGGAGGAATGATGAGTCACGAAAAGTACGAAAAAGGCCTGAAGATCCGCACTCAGGTTTTGGGCGAAGCCTATGTGCAACGCTCAATAGAGAACGCCGACGACTTCACCCGTCCGCTGCAGGAAATGGTCACCGAATACTGCTGGGGTCATGTCTGGGGTCGCGAAGGTCTGTCGCTCAAAGAACGCAGCATGATCAACCTGGCGATGATCTCGGCGCTTAACCGCCCGCATGAACTCAAGCTGCATGTACGTGGCGCCTTGCGTAACGGCCTGAGTCGTGAGCAAATACGCGAAATTCTGCTTCAGGTCGGCATTTATTGCGGCGTCCCGGCGGCCGTGGACAGTTTCCGGCTCGCCCGTGAAGCCTTCGCCGAAGCCGACGCCGAGGCCTCCAGTTAACCCCTCGGCTGTTTAGATGCCCGTCTGGCATGGACAGCCAACTTAAAGAGCGGACCCCATGAAACGCCAGCCACTCGACGACAGCTTCAAGGTCAATCGCAACCCCGTTACCCTGCGCGAAATCGTGCTGGATAAACTGCGTAGCGCGATCATGAATTTCCAGCTCATGCCAGGCGATCGTCTGGTTGAACGCGATCTGTGCGATCGCCTGGGCGTGAGCCGCACGTCGGTGCGCGAAGCCTTGCGTCACCTTGAATCCGAAGGCCTGGTGGAATTCGCTGACGCCAAGGGCCCGCGTGTCGCCATCATCACCCTGGCCGACGCCGTCGATATCTACGAACTGCGTTGCGTGCTGGAAGGCCTGATCGTTCAACTGTTCACCCTGCGCGCCAAAGCCAAGGACATCAAAGCCCTGGAAAAAGCCCTCGAAGAGAACCGCAAGGCGCTCAAGGACGGCGAGCTGCAACAGGTGATCGACTCGGTACAAGGCTTCTACGACGTCCTGCTCGAAGGCTCCGGCAACCACGTTGCGGCCACGCAATTGCGCCAGTTGCAGGCACGCATCAGCTACCTGCGGGCGACGTCGGTGTCCCAGGAAAACCGTCGTGGCGCCAGTAATCAGGAAATGGAAAAAATGGTCGCGGCAATCAAGAGCGGCGACCCGCTGCTGGCGCATCAGGCCTGCGTTGATCACGTCCGCGCTGCCGCGACGGTCGCCCTCGATTACCTCAAGCGCAAACAGGAAGAGACCGGCGCAACTCCCGCGATCACCCTGCCCATCGCGCTGAAAGAACCGCGCATAGGTCACTGACATGTCCAGCCCGAGCTTTTGCCCGAAATGCGGTGGCCCTGACCTCGGTCAGCAGATGCCGCCGGGTGATACGCACGAGCGCCTGATGTGCCGCGGCTGCGGCTACATCCACTACGTCAATCCGAAGATCATTGCCGGCTGCATCATCGAGCAGGACGGCAAATACCTCTTGTGCCAACGAGCGATACCACCGCGTCCGGGCACCTGGACGTTGCCAGCGGGCTTCATGGAAAGCGGCGAGACCACCGAGGAGGCGGCGCTGCGCGAAGTCTGGGAAGAAAGCGGCGTGCGCGCGGAAATCGTCTCGCCCTATTCGATCTTCAGCGTGCCGAAGATCAGCGAGGTGTACATCATCTTCCGCGCCCTCGCGCTGGAGATCACCGGCCAGTTCGGCCCCGAGACCCTGGACTACAAGTTCTTCGCCCCCGAAGACATCCCGTGGGAGCAGATCTACTACCCGGCGATCCGGCAGATCCTCGAGCGTTACATCGAGGAACGCCAGGCCGGGGTGTATGGGATCTACATGGGCAACGACGACAGCGGCAAGATTCATTTCATCCGCTGACGATCACCGTCGCCCCCACAGGGGATTTGTGGTGATTCTCAAAGTGGCGCCACGCCCTCGACGATGATGATTTCTGCCCTCGCCCATTCCTCGCGGTAGCGCTTCGCCTCCTGATACGCCGCCGAGTGGTAGCACGCCAGTGCTTGCTCGTAGCTATCGAATTCGATCACCACACTGCGCTGTGGCGTCTTGCGTCCTTCCATCGCCTCGCTGCGCCCGCCTCGCGCCAGAAATTTCGCGCCAAACTCGGCGAACGCTTTCGGGGCGCGTTGGGTGTATTGGCTGTAGTGATCGGGATCGGTGATGTCCACGTGAGCAATCCAGTACGCCTTCATAGTGACCTCTTGGTTGAATTTGTATTATGGTATACCACGAATTACATCCACATCGAGAGTCCAGCATGGCCTTCAACAGCATCGAAGAAATCATCGAAGATTATCGCCTCGGCAAAATGGTCCTGCTGGTCGATGACGAAGACCGGGAAAACGAAGGCGACCTGTTGCTGGCCGCCGACCGTTGCACGCCCGAAGCGATCAGCTTCATGGCCCGTGAGGCCCGGGGGCTGATTTGCCTGACATTGACCGACGATCACTGCCAACGCCTGGGGCTTGAACAGATGGTGCCGAGCAACGGCAGCGTGTTCAGCACCGCGTTCACGGTTTCCATCGAAGCGGCGGTCGGCGTGACCACCGGCATTTCCGCCGCCGATCGCGCCTGCACCGTTGCTGCAGCTGTGGCGCAAAATGCTCGCGCCGAAGACCTTGTGCAGCCCGGGCATATCTTCCCGCTGCGCGCCAAGGAAGGAGGCGTGCTGACCCGCGCCGGTCACACTGAGGCCGGTTGCGACCTGGCGCGCCTGGCCGGGTTCACCCCCGCCTCGGTGATCGTCGAAGTGATGAATGATGACGGCACCATGGCCCGTCGCCCGGACCTGGAAGTGTTCGCGCGCAAGCACGGGATCAAGATCGGCACCATCGCCGACCTGATCCACTATCGCCTGAGCACCGAGCACACCATCGAACGCATCGGCGAGCGCGAATTGCCGACGGTCCATGGCACGTTCCGATTGATCACGTTTGAAGACCGTATCGAAGGCGGCGTGCACATGGCGATGGTCATGGGCGATTTGCGCCGCGAAGCGCCGACGCTGGTGCGCGTGCATGTGATCGATCCGCTACGCGATCTGGTCGGCGCCGAGTACAGCGGGCCGAGCAACTGGACATTATGGGCGGCGCTGCAGCGGGTCGCGGCCGAGGGCCACGGCGTTGTCGTGGTGTTGGCCAATCATGAGTCGTCCCAGGCTTTGCTGGAGCGTGTACCGCAACTGACTCAACCGCCCCGACAGTTCAGCCGGTCGCAATCGCGGATTTATTCGGAAGTGGGAACCGGGGCTCAGATTCTGCAGAACCTTGGGGTGGGCAAGCTGCGCCATCTCGGCCCGCCACTGAAATATGCAGGCCTGACCGGGTATGACCTGGAGGTGGTCGAGAGCATCCCGTTCACCGAATAATCCACGCCAAACACAATTCCAACTGTGGGAGGGGGCTTGCTCCCGAAGGCGATGTATCAGTCGACATCAATGTTCAATGACCGACCGCGTTCGGGAGCAAGCCCCTTCCCACAAGGGTTTTGCATTTCCCGATCGTCATCTCACGGCCCCAAAAAGGACATTCGCCAGATAACCGGTAAGGCAAAGTGCTTGCACAAAGTTTGGAATACCATAATATGATATTCCATAGACCGGACATTCCAAAGAACGTCCATCTACTGCTCCCCGATAGGCGGGCAACAACGCAAGCCCGCTCAAAAACACAACAATGAGGGCGTAAAAATGGTGTTGAACAAAGCTGCAACCGCAATCCTTTTTGCCGGACTGCTGAGCGTCACCGGCCAGGCCGCCATGGCCGCCGAGAGCGTGAATTTTGTCAGTTGGGGCGGAAGCACCCAGGATGCGCAGAAACAGGCCTGGGCTGACCCGTTCAGCAGGGCCAGCGGCATCACTGTCGTGCAGGACGGTCCGACCGACTACGGCAAACTCAAAGCCATGGTCGAAAGCGGCAACGTGCAATGGGACGTGGTCGATGTCGAAGCCGATTTCGCCCTGCGCGCCGCCGCTGAAGGGCTGCTCGAACCCCTCGATTTCAACGTCATCCAGCGCGACAAGATCGACCCACGCTTTGTCAGCGATTACGGCGTCGGCTCGTTCTTCTTCTCCTTCGTCCTCGGCTACAACGAAGGCAAGCTCGGCGCTGCCAAGCCGCAAGACTGGACGGCGCTGTTCGACACCAAGACCTACCCCGGCAAACGCGCCCTGTACAAATGGCCAAGCCCCGGCGTGCTCGAACTGGCGCTGCTGGCCGATGGCGTACCCGCCGACAAGCTCTACCCGCTGGACCTGGATCGCGCCTTCAAGAAACTCGACACCATCAAGAAAGACATCGTCTGGTGGGGCGGCGGCGCGCAGTCGCAGCAACTGTTGGCCTCGGGTGAAGTCAGCATGGGTCAGTTCTGGAACGGCCGCATTCACGCCCTGCAAGAAGATGGCGCGCCGGTGGGTGTGAGCTGGAAGCAGAATCTGGTCATGGCTGACATTCTGGTGATTCCAAAAGGCTCGAAAAACAAGGACGCGGCGATGAAGTTCCTGGCCAACGCCAGCAGTGCCAAAGGCCAGGCCGACTTCTCCAACCTGACCGCTTACGCCCCGGTCAACGTCGACAGCGTGGCGCGCCTGGATTCGGTGCTGGCCCCGAACCTGCCGACTGCCTACGCTAAGGATCAGATCACTCTCGACTTCGCGTACTGGGCCAAAAACGGCCAGGCCATCGCGACACGGTGGAACGAATGGCTGGTCAAATGAAAATGGCGGCCACTGCGTCCCGTCCCTCCACTGCCACCGGGAGCACCGCAAGCGCTGCCGGCTCGGCCGCAGGACAAAAGGCGATTGCGATGCCGCAAGTCCCCTCCCTCAGACAACGCTGGCGCGGCGCCGGCAACCTCGTCCCGGCGCTGCTGTTCCTCGGCCTGTTCTTTCTGGCGCCGTTGATTGGTTTGCTGTTGCGCGGTGTGCTCGAACCCACCCCGGGCCTTGGCAACTATGAACAACTGTTCGCCAACTCGGCGTATGCCCGCGTGCTGCTCAACACCTTTTCAGTGGCCGGGCTGGTGACGCTGTTCAGTCTGTTGCTGGGCTTCCCGCTGGCTTGGGCGATCACCTTGGTGCCGCGCGGCTGGGGTCGCTGGATCCTCAACATCGTGTTGCTGTCGATGTGGACCAGCCTCCTCGCCCGCACCTATTCGTGGCTGGTGCTGCTGCAAGCCTCAGGGGTGATCAACAAGGCTTTGATGGCGCTGGGCATCATCGATCAGCCGCTGGAAATGGTGCATAACCTGACCGGCGTGGTGATCGGCATGAGCTACATCATGATTCCGTTCATCGTGCTGCCATTGCAGGCGACCATGCAGGCCATCGACCCGATGATCCTGCAGGCCGGCTCGATTTGCGGGGCCAGCCCATGGACCAACTTCTTACGGGTGTTCCTGCCCCTGTGCAGGCCCGGGCTGGCGTCCGGTGGGTTGATGGTGTTTGTGATGTCGCTCGGTTACTACGTCACCCCGGCGCTGCTGGGCGGAGCGCAGAACATGATGCTGCCGGAGTTCATCATTCAGCAGGTGCAATCGTTCCTCAACTGGGGCCTGGCCAGTGCCGGCGCCGCGTTGCTGATCGCCATCACCCTGGTGCTGTTTTACTTCTACCTGAAGCTTCAGCCGGAATCCCCGGTTGGCGCCAGTAACGCGAGGTAAGCCGAGATGCTCCTGACTCCCAATGCCATGAGCCGCCGGATGCGTTTCGGGCTCTACACCACCACCGGGCTGATCGGTTTGTTTCTGCTGTTGCCGATCGTGTTCATTGTCCTGCTGTCGTTCGGCTCGTCCCAATGGCTGGTGTTCCCGCCACCGGGGTGGACACTGAAATGGTACGGCCAGTTCTTCTCCAACCCCGACTGGATGAATGCGGCACTCGCCAGCCTCAAGGTGGCGGTGTTGACGACCGTCTGCGCCGTGATCCTCGGTCTGCCGACAGCGTTTGCCTTGGTACGTGGGCGCTTTCCCGGCCGGGAACTGCTCTATGGCCTGTTCACTCTGCCGATGATCGTGCCGCTGGTGATCATCGCCGTGGCGGTGTACGCGCTGTTCCTCAAACTCGGTTACACCGGGACGATGTTTGCCTTTGTGGTCAGCCATGTGATCGTCGCGTTGCCGTTCACCATCATCTCGATCATCAACTCGCTGAAGCTGTTCGATCAGTCGATCGAAGACGCGGCAGTGATCTGCGGCGTCTCACGCCTGCAAGCGGTGCTCAAGGTGACGTTCCCGGCAATACGTCCGGGCATGGTCGCCGGCGCCCTCTTCGCCTTCCTCGTTTCGTGGGATGAAGTGGTGCTCAGCGTGATGATGGCCAGCCCGACCCTGCAAACCCTTCCCGTGAAAATGTGGACCACCCTGCGTCAGGACCTGACACCGGTGATCGCCGTCGCTTCGACGCTGCTGATCGGCCTGTCGGTATTGGTCATGGTGATCGCCGCCGCCCTGCGCCGGCGCAACAACATCAGCGCCTGAGCGCCCAGGAGTACGACATGAGTGCCGTGATCAAAGACGCATCCCAGCAGAACGACAACCCCCTGGTCAGCCTGCGCAACCTGAACAAGCAGTACGGCGACTTTGCCGCCGTGGACAACATCTCCCTGGACATCAAGGACGGTGAGTTCCTCACCTTCCTCGGCTCCAGCGGTTCCGGAAAAAGTACGACGCTGTCGATGCTCGCCGGTTTCGAAACCCCGAGCAGCGGCGAGATCCTCGTCAACGGCCAGTCGCTGGTCAATGTGCCGCCGCACAAGCGCGACATCGGCATGGTGTTTCAGCGTTACTCGCTGTTCCCGCACCTGTCGGTGCGCGACAACATCGCCTTCCCGCTGGCGATCCGCAAACTCGCTGCGGCCGAACGCGACAAGCGTGTCGATGCGATGCTCAAACTGGTGCAACTTGAACAGTTCGCTCATCGCCGCCCTTCGCAACTGTCCGGCGGCCAGCAACAGCGTGTCGCCATCGCCCGGGCGCTGGTCTATGAGCCACGCATTCTGCTGATGGACGAACCGCTGGGTGCGCTGGACAAAAAACTGCGCGAAGACCTGCAAGACGAACTGCGCCAACTGCATCGTCGGTTGGGCATCACCATCGTTTACGTGACCCACGATCAGGAAGAAGCCATGCGGTTGTCCCAACGCATTGCGATTTTCAGTCACGGCAAGATCGTTGGTTTGGGCAGCGGGTATGACCTGTATCAGAATCCGCCGAACGCGTTTGTCGCCTCGTTCCTCGGCAACTCGAACTTCCTCAAACTCAAGGCGCAGGGCAATGCGGCCGCGAGTTTTGAAGGGCAGCCGCTGTCGATCCGACTGACCGCAGGCCTGCACGCTGATCAAGATGTGCTGCTGATGGTACGCCCGGAAAAAGCCTTGGCGCTGAGCGTGCAGCAAGCGAGCGATGAGCCGTTGATGGGGGGGTGGAATGAGGTGTCAGCGACGGTGGTTGAAGTGCTGTTTCTCGGCGAGAGCCAGACCTGCAGCGTGGTGACCTCGGGCGGGACGTCGATGACCGTCAAAGCGCTGTCGGCGGCGGGCATGCCACTCAAGGCGGGGGATCCGGTACGCGTACGCTGGGCCACCGCCGATGCCTGCGTCTACACCGAATGGAGCGAAAGCGACCTGAACAAAGCCGCCGGCGCTCACTAAACGCATCAACACACTACAAATCCCCCTGTGGGGCGAATCCAAAAAATCGTCCATCACCGATCAAATCTGTGGGAGCGGGCTTGCTCGCCGCCACAGGTTTTGTGGCCCTCAGTTAATCGCGGCAAAACCCTCAATCTGATCCGGCCACGGCGTCAACACTTCAAACCCGCTTTCCGTCACCGCCACCATGTGCTCCCATTGCGCGGATAACGAACCGTCCTTGGTCAGCACAGTCCAGCCGTCCGGCATGTTCTTCACATGACGTTTACCCGCGTTCAGCATCGGTTCGATGGTGAAAATCATCCCGGCCTTGAGCTTCATGCCTTGATTGGGAAAACCGTAATGCAGGATCTGCGGCTCATCGTGGTAGACCTTGCCGATTCCGTGCCCGCAATACTCGCGCACCACACTGAAGCCTTCCTTCTCCGCCAGGCTCTGGATCGCATGGCCGATATCACCCAGGGTCGCACCCGGACGCACCGTGCGAATGCCGGCGCACATGGCGTCGTAAGTGGTCTTGATCAAGTGCTGCGCCTGCGGCGTCGCTTCACCCACCACATACATGCGGCTGGTATCGCCGAACCAACCGTCCTTGATCACCGCGATGTCGAGGTTGACGATGTCGCCATCCTTCAACGGTGTGCCCGATGGAATGCCGTGGCACACCGCGTCGTTGACCGAGGCGCAGACCGTTTTTGGAAAGCCGTGATAACCGACATTGGCCGGAACCGCTTTCTGTACGTTGACGATGTAGTCATTGCACAGCCGATCCAGTTCATCCGTGGTCACGCCAGCCTTGACGTGCGGCACCAGCATCGCCAGCACTTCGGCGGCGAGCTTGCCGGCGACGCGCGATTGAGCGATCTCGGCCCGGGTATTGATCTTGATCTGGTTTCTCATGCGGTGACGGCTTCCTGAGTCAGTGTTTGCAAATCCAGCCCACCGTTCTGCTCGGCGCGGATGAGCAAGCGGCAAATGGCGCTGTGATCGAGGTTGGGGTGCAACTCGGCGAGCATGCCGATGCGCATCCAGTGCTCGGCCTGCGCGTTGATCGAGCGGCTGAGGGCGTTACTGGAGATGCGCAGATTCTCGTGCATGTCTTCTGAAATCTTTACGATGCCCATGGCAAAATCCGATACGAAATGTATACGGATCATATATTAGTCATCGGAGTAAACGAAACCATTGCGCCGAACATTGACGACACAATCCATTCCCAAATGCATGACTAATCTGAATCAGACACGCTTCAACGCCTGCTTATGCGCATACATCGCGCCATCCGCATCCGCCAGCAGCCGATCCACAGTGTCATGGCGCTTGGCGTCGTACTCGATCTGGCCGACGCTGAAGCGAATCGCATAACCACGCTGCAACATGGCGTTGCGCTCCTGGAGAATCTCGTTGAGTCGCGCCATGATCGCCGTGGTTTCGACGTGACTGGAGCCTGTCAGCAAGGCGACAAATTCATCGCCGCCCAATCGCCCGACCACGTCGCTCTCACGAAAGGCAATGCGCAGCACGTCGGCAAAGGTCTTGAGCGCACTGTCACCCTCGGCATGACCATAGAGATCGTTGATCTGCTTGAAGTCATTGAGGTCGAAGAAAAGCAGCGTCGCCGGCCTGTTCAGCCGTGCGCAAGCATCCAGCGCGTGCTGGGCCAACTGCATGAACCCACGGCGATTGGACAACAGCGTCAACTCGTCCATGCTCGCGATCTGTACCGCCATCAACTCCTGCTCGGCCATACCAGCCAGGTCACGCAGTAGCGCACGTTCTTCGTCATCGAGTTCACGGGGTTTGGTGTCGATCAGGCAAAGCGTGCCCATCTTGTTGCCATTGGGCACGGTCAACGGGTAGCCGGCGTAGAAGCGAACGTTCGGTTCGCCGGTGACCAGTGGGTTGTCATGGAAACGCTCGTCCTGGCGGGCGTCGGGCACCAGCAACAAATCGTCCTTGAGAATCACATGACCGCAGAATGAGACGTCCCTGGGTGTTTGCGTGACGTCCAGCCCGACACAAGACTTGAACCACTGCCGATCCTTGTCGACCAGTGTCACCAGGGCAATCGGCACATTGAACAGGCGCCTGGCCAGTCGCGTCAGTCGATCGAAACGCTCCTCCGGAGCAGAATCGAGAAGGTTGAGTCCGTGCAGCGCTTGAATGCGCGCGTCTTCATTGGCGGTTTTTCCTGGGACCAGCATTCGCACACTCCATTGGCATCCATACACTTCAGCGTAGCGCTAATTCAGCAACGGCTCAGATTCTCATCCCCCCGCCACCGGACACGGCCCGCCGGCATCGGCCCAGAGCTTGAACTGGTTCACGAATAGGTCGTGGGGCACCGGCACCGGCGCACGCCCTGCCCCGGGGTTCCAGCCCCATAGCACCAGTTTGTCCTCGCTGACGTGTTTGATCAGCGCGGCAAAATCGCGATCACCGTTGCTCGAACGGTCCTTGATCATCGCGCAGAGTTTGTCCGCTGGCAGGCCAATCCAGGCCATTTTGTGCGCCGCCGGCGGGAGGCTCCAGTGCGGCGCACCGGGAGGCGCATGGGGGCCGTAACTGGCGGGCGGATTGCTTTGGGCGTGACACGTTGCGCACGGCAAACCGGCGGCGCCCTTGCCGTCCATGCCCCGCACCACGTTCATCGCGTGGGGCGTGCCGGCATCGAATTGCAAGGGTGAATCCCCGGGAATGTGGCAGTTCTGGCAACGCGGGCTCTGGAATACTTTCTGAATGGTGTCGAACGCCTTCAAGGCTTGCTGATCATCGGCGAACAGTTGCGAGGTGTATCCACCTGCACCCATCAGAACCAGTGCGCCCAACAGCAGATGTCGTTTCATCTCACACCCCCGACAATTGCAGCGGCAATTGGCGCAGTCGCTGCCCGGTCAAAGCAAACACGGCGTTGGCCACCGCCGGTGCGGTCGGCGGCACACCCGCCTCGCCGATGCCGCCGGGTTTATCGTGGCTGGGCACGATATGCACCTCAACCACCGGCATTTCGTTGAGCCGCAGCACCTGATAGTCGTGATAGTTGGACTGCGTGACCATGCCGTCCTTGAGCGTGAGTTTGCTGTGCAGCGCCATGCCCAGACCGAAGGTAATGCACGACTCCATCTGCGCCGCGATGCTCTGCGGATTGACCGCGATCCCGCAATCCACCGCGCACACTACGCGATGCACACGAATGGCCAGATTGTCCTGAGAAACCTCGGCCACTTGCGCCACATAGCTGCCAAACGATTCGTGCACCGCCACGCCCAAGGCATGCCCGTCCGGCAGCGGCGCCGACCAGTTGGCCTTCTCCACCGCCAGATTCAGCACGCCAAGATGCCGTGGATGCGCCTTGAGCAACGTGCGGCGGTAGTCGACCGGATCCTTGCCTGCCGAAGCGGCCATTTCGTCGATCAACGACTCCATGACAAACCCGGTGTGGCTGTGCCCCACTGAGCGTAACCACAGCACATTGATCCCGGTCTGCGGCGAATGCAGTTCAACCTGATGATGGGCCAGACCTTTGACGTAAGGGCTGTCGGCCACGCCCTCAACCGACGTCGGGTCAATGCCGTTCTTGACCATGGTCGCCTCCATCAGCGTACCGGTCATGATCGATTGCCCGACCAGCACATGCTGCCAGCTCAACGGCATGCCATCGGCTCCCAGCCCTATACGCGCCTGATGCAGGAACATCGAACGGTAATAACCGCCGCGAATGTCATCCTCCCGCGACCATACGGTTTTCACCGGCATGCCCGCCGCTTTCGCCACCTCCACCGCTTCGGCCACAAAATCGGAGGTTGGATTGGCCCGACGACCAAAACCGCCGCCAAGGAATTCGGTGTGGATTTCGACCTGCTCGGGTTTAAGTCCGGTGATCTTGCCGGCAATCATTTGGTCCAGCGTCTGAAATTGCGTACCGGTCCAGATTTCACACTTCTGGGCGCTGATCTTCACCGTGCAATTGAGCGGCTCCATCGGCGCGTGAGCCAGGTATGGCACGCTGTACTCAACGTCGATCTTTTTCGCCGCTTTACCGAAGTTGCCCATGGCATCCCCGGCCTGACTGGCCGACGTGCCCGGTGTGGCGGCCAGTTTGCGAAAGCGCTCCAGCACGTTCTCGCTGCTCAGGTCTGCGTGCGGCCCCAGGTCCCAATCGACTTTCAGCGCATCACGGCCCAGTTTCGCCGCCCAATAATGCTCGGCGATCACGGCCACCCCGGTCGGCACTTGCACCACTTTATGCACGCCCGGCACGGCCAGCGCTTCGGCGCCCTCGAAGGATTTGACGCGGGCACCGAATACCGGCGCTCGGGCAACCATCGCCGTCATCAACCCTTCAAACTGCACGTCCATGCCGAACCTGGCGCGGCCGGTGATCTTCTCTGGGGTATCGAGGCGTTTCGTGGGTTTGCCGATGACCTTCCAGTCCTTGGCCTCTTTAAATGTAATGGATTTCGGATCGGGCACCGGCAATTGCCCGGCGGCGTCCGCCAACTCGCCGTAAGTGGCGCGTTTATCGCCAGCGATCACCACGCCCGACTCGGTGCGAATCGTCGAAGGCGCCACGTCAAAACGCTTGGCCGCCGCCTCAACCAGCATTTGCCGCGCCGTAGCGCCCGCCAGCCGATAGCGGTCGAACTCCATCCAGGTCGAGGTCGAGCCGCCGGTAATCTGCATGCCGCCAAAACCGGGTAGACCGTAATCGGCGGCCGAGGCTGGCGAGTGTTCGACGCGAATCTTCGACCAGTCGGCCTCCAGCTCTTCGGCGATCAGCATGGTCAGCCCGGTCCAGATGCCCTGCCCCATCTCCGAATGCCCAAGCAGCACGGTGACGCTGTTGTCCGGTGCAATGCGCAGGAACGCATTGGGCGCAAAGACCTTGCCCTCATTCTCCGCCGCCAACGCAAAACGATGGGCGCCGGGCACCACAAACGCCACCACCAGACCGCCGCCCAACATGGCACTGCCTTTGAGAAAACCCCGACGCGATACGGGACTGTTCATGGTCTGTCTCCCCTTCTGGTTCAACCGATTTCGGACGCACGTTTGACCGCGGCGCGAATTCTTGGATAAGTGCCGCAACGGCAGATATTGCCGGAGAGCGCCTGATCGATATCGCTGTCGGTGGGTTTGGGGATTTTCGCCAATAGGGCTGCGGCGGACATGATCTGCCCGGACTGACAATAACCGCACTGCACCACATCCAGTTCTGCCCAGGCTTGCTGCACCGGGTGCGAGCCGTCCGTGGACAGGCCTTCGATGGTGAGGATTTTCTGCCCATGGGCGACGGCGGTGGCCGGGGTGATACAGGCGCGCAACGGCGCACCGTCGACATGCACGGTGCAGGCGCCGCACTGGGCCATGCCGCAGCCGAATTTGGTACCGGTCAGGTGCGCGATATCGCGCAGAACCCAGAGCAACGGCATGTCCGCGGGGACATCGAGCTCCTGATCCTTGCCATTGATATTCAGGGTCAGCATCGGGGATTTTCCTCAGACTCACGGTGTTCTGAAGGGGCGTCGCTGCGGCCGCGAAACCTGCGCACGCTTGGGCTTATCCCATTGAGCTAAGCGCAATTTGCGTTTTAGGCCAGATGCGGCGACCACCGGTCATGCATGAGTGCTCTGAATGGTGAGGGTGTCGCAGACTCTCGCTAACCCACATTCCCCCTGCGTAAACATCATTGCGTGAGCGCGTTTAAATGACACTCCGCGTTACGCCATACAGGCTACAAAACCTTGCGCCGTTACCTACGCGTACGCCAGAATCCGCCGGCTTACACGGCTGTGGGGCGGGTTGTATCGTTTCCCTGTCACTGCAAAACAGTGATCGGGTTTGGTAGCCCGTCTGTAATAGTCGTGTGGCAACACCTTGTGCAGTCTTTCATATGGTGGTCATGCGTGGGGCTCCTTTGCGAGCGCCGGGTTCCTATTGCAGCCGGTCTACCAACCCGCGTATGGCCGCCACCCTCGTTTGGTAGCGAAAGTGATGGTTCCTTGAAATCTGCAATAGGAGTTTCATCCATGTTCAAAATCACACCCAACCCACCGCACACCGATCCAGTCCCACACGACCCCGCCCTTGACCCGCAAAAGGTCAAAGAAGCAACTGATCGCGCCCTCGACTACTACCTCAGACCCGAAGCACTGTCGGCCCCGCCAAGCTCGCCCAAGTTTCGCCCCGTCTTTCTCGTCGATCCCACGCTGGATGAAGAAACCCTGCTCGTCGAAGCCTGTGAGTCGCTGTCATACGCTCATGCCATGGCCGGTAACATCGCCGACTCGGTGGGCGGCCCGGAGCGAAAACCGCTGCTGGCACTGCAACAGGTGATCATGTTGAACGAGCTGTTGGTCAACCGATTGCTGGATAAACTGCGCCTGCCGCAGTAGGTACCACACGGTTCGCCATGCAGGGCCAGTGCATCCTGCATGGCGATCTTGAACGCGGCGTCCATACTGATCTTTGCGCACGGCATCCTCCACTCAACGGTCCGGACAACGACATGCCCTCCCCTGAATCCACTCTTTTGCAGAGCTGGCACGACAACGCCCACGTCTGGATCGAAGTGGTCCGCAGCGGCGCGATTGAAAGCCGTCAGCAGGTCACCGATCAGGCGATCCTGCTGGCAATCATGGGCCGGCAACCTGCGCGCGTGCTCGACCTGGGTTGCGGCGAAGGCTGGTTATTGCGGGCACTGGCGGATCGGGGCATTGCTGCAGTGGGCGTGGATGGCGACGCGACATTGGTTGAAGCGGCGCGTTTGGCCGGTGCATCGCAAGTGTATGTCGCCAGTTATGAAGCGCTGGTTGAAGCGAATGTGGACATCGGGCGGGACTACGACCTGATCTGCGCCAATTTCTCTCTGTTGCATCAGGACATCATCCCGCTGCTCGCGGCGATGAACGCCTTGCTGGTGCCCGGCGGTGTGCTGGTGATCCAGACGCTGCACCCATGGGCCGTCGCGGCCGGCGATTATCAGGATGGTTGGCGGCAAGAGACCTTCGCCGGGTTCGAAGGCCAGTGGCAGCCGATGCCGTGGTATTTCCGCACGCTGTCGAGCTGGATCAATGCGCTCGACATGGCAGGTTTCCAGTTGGCCGCACTGCAAGAACCGCAGCATCCGCAAAGTCCTGTGCCGCAGTCATTGCTGATGGTGGCTGAGCGGCGCTAGTTTCAGTCACGCAGCTCCCACAGGGTTTTACAGTGCTTGTTGGATCAGCGGCGGGCCACTGAGGCGGTATTGCGCCAAAAGGCGCATCACACAGCCCACTTTCAGCAGGGTTGGGCCAATGATGGTCATGGCGTACATCACTACCAACAGCGCGATCGGCATGCGGCCATCGTAGAGGTAGGCGCCGGTGGGCCGGTTGAAGCGCAGCAATGCGGCTGGCTCAAGGACAAGTTCGGCGTGTCGTGGCAAATCGTGCCGGTGGCGTTCATGCACATGATGCTGGATGCGGACACCCGCAAGTCCCAACGGGCGATGCAGGCCATGTTCACCATGAAAAAACTCGACATTGCCCAACTGGAACGCGCCTTTGCCGGCCAGAGCTAATACACTCGGGCCCTGGCCTGCCGGGAACGACGTCGATGAAACACGCTGCCGCGAAAAACCCTGAAAAAGCCCCGCGTTTCTGGCGCGACGAGGCTCTGCCCTTTATCGAGGCGCGGGGTATCGCTGATGGTCGCGAGGTTTGCTACGCGCGGCATTCTCATGCGCACTTTTCCATCGGGGCGATTACTGCCGGGCGCAGCACGTATGTGCATGAACAGGCGCAGTTCGAAGTCGCCGCCGGCACCGTGGTGTTGATGAACCCCGGTGATGTACACGCCTGCAATCCGATCAATGATCAGCCGTGGTCATACCTGATGCTGTACGTCGAAACGCCATGGCTAACCGATTTGCAACATCAACTGGGCTTCAGTGCCGAGCTTGAGTTTCGCCGGTTTGCGACCACCCATCTCAACGATGCCGGCCTGTTCCGCGATCTCAAGGGGTTATACGAAATTCTCGTCGACGGGCAACAGGATGTGCTGCGAAAACAGAGCGCTGCGGTCGAGTTTTTCACGAATCTGCAATTGCGCCTGAACCCGGCTGAACAGCCATCGCGCGAGCCGAATTACAAGCTTGAACGCGCCGCCGATTACATCCGCGAACACTGCACCGATCTGCTGAGCCTCGATGACATTTGCCGCGCGGCGCAGTTGTCGCCGTCGTACCTGATCCGCGCCTTCAAGCAGCATTACGGCATGACGCCCCATGCGTTTGTGATCAACCAGCGCATCCAGTTCGCTCGCGAGCGGTTGCGCAGTGGACGGTTGATTGCCGATGTGGCGCTTGAGGCGGGGTTTGCCGATCAAGCGCACTTTCAACGGGCGTTCAAACAGCATCTGGCGGCGACGCCGGGGCAGTATCGGGGCTGACAGCAATCCCCTGTGAGGATTTCAAGGCAACAACAGATAAATCGCACACACCGCCAACAACCCTGCCATCAGCCTGTTGAACAGGCGCATCCCCGCCGGGTTGCCCAGGTAGCCGCGCAAGAACGTCCCGGCATACGCCCAGCAGCCCACCGACAGATAGCAGATCACCAGATACACCGCCGCGAACTGCCAGACCAGCCGCGCCTCGCCATCGGCGACAAACGCGCCCATGCCGGCCACGCACGCCAGCCAGGCTTTCGGGTTGAGCCACTGCATGACCGCGCCATAGAGCATCGAAGGTGCGCGGCCCGAGTCCCCGGCATTCAACTGCCCGTTGTCGGTCGCCAGCTTCCAGGCCATGAACAGCAGAAACGCCACCCCGGCCAGTTGCACGACGCGGGTCATGAATGGCCAGAGTTTGAGCACTTCATGCAGCCCCAAGCCCATCAGCACCAGCAACAAGACAAAGCCCAACGTAGCTCCGGCGACATGCCGTTGGCTGGCGCGAAAGCCGAACTGCGCGCCGCAACTCAGCGCCACGATGTTGACCGGGCCGGGGGTAATGGACGCGGCCAGGGCAAACGCCGCCATCGAAACAATCAGACTCATCGCACACCTGCTTCAAACCAAGGAACAAGGCGTCCACGGTAACCAGCGCCCTGACCACGGTATTGAAGAAAATGCCCCTGCGATCAATCCAGACGCGGCACCGTAAAGCGGAACTCACTGCCCTGCCCTGGCTCACTCTCGGCAACGATACGTCCGCCATGCGCCTCGACGATGCCTTGGGTGATGTACAAACCCAGGCCTGAGCCCGTCGGATTGCCCTCTTTCACTGTCCAGTAACGGTCGAATACATGGGGCAGGTTTTCACTGGGAATCCCCTCGCCGCTGTCACGCACCGTGAAGACAATTTCATTGCCGACCAATTTGGCATGGACGCCGACCGTGCCCAAGCGCGGGGTGAACTTGATCGCATTGCCGACCAGATTCGACAGCACTTGAAACAATCGCTCGGGGTCGGCGTGGATGCGCAGATCGGGGTCTGCCTCGAAGGAAATGCTGATGTCCTTGTCCAGTGCCAAAGGTGCGAGCAATGCTTGCGCTTCTTCGAACATCTGCCCGACATCGAGTTTCTGTGGCGTGATGACGTAGCGCCCGGCGTCGATTTTCGAGGTATCGAGCAGGTCTTCCAGCAACGTATTCATACGTCCGGCGGCCTGTTGCATGGTGTCGATGGCCGTGGAGATTCGGCGCGAAGTGTGCGGGCCGTCGGAGCTGAAAGCCTTCTGCATCATGCCGCAGAGCATCGAGATAACCGTCATCGGATTGCGCAGATCGTGCGACACCACTGCGACCAGTTCATCGCGGGCGCGCACCGCTTCCTGTTCGCGGCATACCTGTCGGGCCAAGTCATTTTCCAGCGCCGAACGACGCAGATCGTTGGCGGCGAACAGATCGCCGTGGCTCCACTTGGTGGAGATACCGGCCATCTCGACTTTCCAGATTTCGAACGAGGTACGCGGGCGCAGGCGCAAACCAGCGTCGGAGTTTTCCAGATCCAGCGGCTTGTGAGGGTCGCCGCTCCAGTTGATGTTTTCTTTAACCTCCGGACGGAACCACAGCACGCCGTTATCCACCGGTTTTGGCAGGCTCATGGCAAGCACGCCGCTGGCCACCTGTTGATAGTGCGCGGCTGGCGGGTAAACGCTGGCCAGGTGATGGCTGGCAAATACCGGCTCACCGGTGCCTTGCAGCCATTTGTGCAGCGCACGGATTTCTTCCGGTTCCGGGCAGTGACCGTAACGGTGCAACTGATTGTCTTCAATGATGGCGATACCACCAGCGTTGGTCAGCGCCATGAGCACTTGCGGCTGGTTCGCCAACCCGTCGAAAACATTTTGCGGCGAGTCGATCATCGCCTGATTGAGCAACGCCAAAGCGTCGACTTTTTCTTCACGCTGGCGGCTGAGTTCCAGCGCTTCCATCGCACTGATCTGCAGTGACAGAACCTGACCGATAGTCTGGCAAGCCATGCGCAGGTCGTGTGGAACGTGCAGCGGCTGACGGTTGCCGCAACTGATCAAGCCCCACAGTTTGTCGCCTTTGAGCAACGAGATGCTCATCGATGACAGCACGCCCATGTTCTTCATGTACTGGCAGTGGATCGGCGACACACTGCGCAGCGTGGCAAAGCTCAGGTCCAGGGGGGTGTGCGTATCGGGACGCAGCTTCGGCACCAGCGGCACTGGCTGATAGTCAGCGTCAGGGATGATCCGCAGCCAATTGGTGCGGTACAACTCGCGAGCCTGCTCGGGAATGTCGGAGGCCGGGAAGAACAGGCCGTTGAACACTTCCATCGACGGCGATGAGGCTTCGGCGATCACCTGGCCGTGCCCTTCCTCCTCGAAACGGTAGATCAGCACCCGGTCGTAACCGGTCATGGCCTGGATTTCCTTGACGCTGATGTCGTACAGCGCCTGCAGCGTAGTGGCGGCTTGCAAGCGCTGAAGCATCCGCCCCAGGTGGGTCTGTCTGCCGGCCACGTTGCGCGGCTGGAAGTTTTCGACGTGGATTTCCAGCTCCAGAATCAGCACGCCCTGATGGCGGTGCAGCAGACCTTCGAACGCAGTGCCATTGAGCTGGAAATGCAGCGGCGGGGCATCGAAGAATGCCGATTGCAGCAACGCTTGGCGCACGGTCTGGGCTGGCGCGTCGCCAATCAGGTGCTCAAGCGGCAGGCCGATCAGATCCTCTGGTGTGCGGGCCAGCAAGGTGTCGACGTTGGCGCTGACCTGAATGATGTTCAGCGCAGGCTCGCTCAGGGTCAGCAACAAACCGTGGGGCTGGATGGCGCCAGGGAAACGAATCGGCTCGTCGGCACAGTTGTCCAACAGTTTTTCAAAAGCTTCTTTGTCTTGCGGGCTCATGCCAGTACCTCCCGGCTATCGAGCCAGCGCTCGAAACAGCTGAATGTGTTTTGCGCCGCCAGCACAACGGCTTCGCGTTCGGCGGTGGGCATTGGGCGACTGCCCAGGTATTCAATGAACTCGCGCCAGCGGCGACCGGTGGCGGCGCCGTAAACATCAAGAAACGCGGCACCGTTTTGCGCTTCAAGGCCCAAACGGCTGGCGATTTCCCGGCGCAGAATCTGCCCGCCCAGGGTCGCGCCTTCAAGCACGTACAACACGCCAAGGATGGCGGCGCTTGAGTCGATCAGTGGCAACCGCTGACACATCGGCAAGCTGTCGATCGCCGCCCCGCAATCCCCCAGGGCTTTCAGGTCGCTGTGCAGTGTCTGGGCTTTGAGGCGTGGTGACAGATCGAAATCGGCGGGAATCGCATCGCTGTCCCGCAATGCGCTTTCCAGCGGTAAATAAAAGCCGTAATAGGCCTGGATCAGCCGCTTAAAGGCGGGCACATCAAGGGCGTCGGAGAAAAAAGGCAGACGCTTTTCCAGCGCGATATGCAACTCGGCAGTCCCGGCTCGTAGGTCTTGCAACACCGGTGGCACATAAACCTCACGGGGCTTTGCTTGCATGTAGATCGCTCTTGGTGGGGCCACTTGGGGCCAGGCGGGGTTTGGAGAGACATTGGGCGAAATCTTACACGCCAATCGCCTTTTCTGACCGCAAGGATCAATTTTTTCGCCAAAAGGGACGCCTCAGATTGTTTCTGAGCGGTTCGGTATCCGGAAAGTTCGACCGGACTGACCAACGCCCCTGCCCGTGGTACCACGACGGCGATGGGCCAATAGTTCGCCAGGCCCTGTAACCGTTGTTGCGCAGGCAGTTGTCGAGGGCGACTTCGGCGCTGTTGAAGGCGAAACGCGCTTAAATCTCACACGGGCCTTTGAGTTCGACCTGATTGCCGTCCGGATCAAAGCAGTACAGGGACAGGCCGTAGCCCTCGGCACCGAAGCGGTTGGCGGCTTTTCCCACGGTCAGCCCGAAAGACTGCAAATGCGCAGTCAGCGCGTCCTCATTGAACGGTTCGATGCGCAGGCAGAAGTGATCGACGTTGCGCCGCTCGGCCCCGGCCGCCCCGCCGCCCTTGCGGCCAAGTTCGCCCTGCAGGTCGACGAGGTCGATCATTGAGGTGCCGGCACGCAAGTGCACCAGCCCCAACGGCTCGTTACGCTTGACCACTTCGGCGCCGAACACCTGGCCGTAGAACTCGATGCTGCGTTGCAGGTTCGCAACGCGCAGGACGATGTGATCGATGTGTTGGATGACGAACGGGTGCATGGGTTTGATTCCTCACATTCAGCGACCCGGTGATTGTGCTGCAAATATAAAAAAATTCACTGTCGATTTTTCGGTGGAGCCATCGACAAACTGGTTTTACTCTCACGCCATGAACATACAAACCACTGTCCTGCCGCCCCACGCCGAGATGGTTCGCGCCATGCTCGAACGCGACACTGCTTATGAAGGCGTGTTCTTCACGGCCGTGAAAACCACCGGGATCTTCTGCCGCCCCAGTTGCACGGCGCGCAAGCCGAAACCTGAGAACGTCGAATTCTTCGCCCATGCCGACGAGTGCATGTCCGCCGGTTATCGCGCCTGTCTGCGCTGCAAACCGCTGGACGCGGCGGCCATTGCGCCGGACTGGGTACAAAGCGTGCTCAAAGCCGTGGATGCCGATCCGGAGGTGCGCTGGAGCGATGCGCAACTGCTCGCCGAAGGCGTCGAGCCGCTGAAATTGCGGCGCTGGTTCAAGCAGCATTTCGGCATGACCTTCCATGCCTGGTTGCGCACCCGCCGACTCGGTATGGCGCTGGGCGGAATCAAGCAAGGCACCTCCATCGACCACGCGGCGTTCGATTCCGGCTATGAATCGCTGAGCGGTTTTCGTGATGCGTTTCAGAAGTCGTTCCACATCACGCCCGGTCGCGCAGCCAACAGTGAACCGCTGCTGTTTACCCGGCTGACCACACCGCTGGGGCCGATGATTGCCATGGCTGAGCGCCGTGGGCTGGTGTTGCTGGAGTTTCTTGATCGGCCAGCGCTGACACGGGAAGTCGAAGAGTTGCAGAGCCGATATGGCTATGCGGTCGCACCGGGGCACAACGCGCCGCTACAGCAAATCGAACAACAACTGGCCGACTACTTTGCAGGCAACCTCAGCACGTTCAGCGTACCGTTGCACCTGCCCGGCAGCGAGTTCGCCCGCCAGGTCTGGTCGGCACTGCTGCAAATCCCCTACGGCCACACCACCACCTACGGCGCGATTGCTGCCGGTTTGGGCAAACCCGGCGCCAGTCGCGCTGTCGGCCTGGCCAACGGGCACAACCGTCTGGCCATTGTGGTGCCTTGCCATCGGGTGATCGGCGCGGATGGCTCGCTCACCGGGTATGGTGGAGGACAACCACGCAAGGCCTTTCTGCTGAGGCTCGAAAACGCGGCGCGACAACTCACGCAGCCTTGGCTTTTCTAACGATTGGACTCAGCCAGCACAAGGAATCTCGATGAACACTCCTGAAATCGATGACTTGCTGAATTAGCATGGCGAATGTTTATCGCACAGCCAGTGCGTTTTTGGCCTCAATCGATACCGATTGGCAGCGGCTCGTCGCCACTGTTGGCCCTTGCCTGCATCAACCTTATCCAGCGCGGGATCCCTACGAGTCGCTGGTGCGCTCGATTGCCTATCAGCAACTGCATGCCAAGGCCGGGGATGCAATTGTCGGGCGATTGGTCGGGTTGTTTCCCGGGCAATCGTTTCCTCGGCCGGAGCAGATGCTGGCGACCGATGTTGATCGCATCCGTGGCTGCGGGTTTTCCGCAGGCAAGATTGCGACGATTCAGGGCATCGCCCAAGCCACGCTGGACGGCGTGGTGCCAGATTACGCCACGGCGTTGGCGATGGATGATGAGGCGCTGATCGAGCGGCTCGTCAGCCTGCGCGGAATCGGGCGCTGGACGGTGGAGATGCTACTGATCTACAGCCTGGAACGGATGGACATTTTGCCGGCGGACGACTTTGGCGTGCGTGAAGGCTACCGGCGTTTGAAGGGGCTGGAGGAGCAGCCGACGCGCAAGCAGATGGTTGAGATCGGGGTGCACTGGCGTCCGTTTCGGACGGTGGCCGCGTGGTATTTGTGGCGGGTGCCCAAGTCGTAGACGGCGTTATCGTTCTTGGCGAGCAAGCCTGCTCCCACATTTGTAATGCAGTTTCCTGTGGGTGCGAGCCTGCTCGCGAAGACATCAGTCGATTTAACGCCCATTTACAGGCCAGCCTTCAACCGGCTGAATGCCCGAATCAACGCCCGATTGAACGCCTTGCCATTGTCATTCTTGCTGTACAGCGAAGCCCTGACCTGTGCAGAGGGATACGTCCCCGGATCATGACGAATCGCCGCATCGACCAACCCATCGGCCGCGGTAATCGCATTGGCGTAGTGAATGGTGTCGGTGATCGGCGCAATCACCTCGGGGGTCATCAGGTAGTCCATCAACGCGAGCCCGGCCTGCGGATGCGGCGCATCCTTGGGAATGACCATGGCGTCGAACCAGATCAGCGTGCCCTGTTTCGGTATCCGGTAGCTGAGCGTGAACGGCTTGTTGGCTGCCTGCGCCTGCCCCGCGGCGATGGCGACGTTGCCGTTCCATGACATCGCCACACAGGTGTTGCCATTGGCCAGATCGCTGATGTTCAGGTCATTGTCGAAGTAGCGGATGTACGGGCGGATCTTCGCCAGTTGCTGCTCGGCCAATTTCAAGTCATCGAGATTCTGCCGGTTGATGTCCAGCCCCATGTACTTCATGACGGCGGCGAACACTTCGTTGGGATCGTTGAGCAGACTGACCCCGCAATCGGCGAATTTCGACACCACCGCAGGATCGAACAGCATGGCCCAACTGTCTGTTGGCGCATCGGGCAGACGCTGTTTGATCGCCTCTTGCTGATAACCCACACCGGTGGTGCCCCAGGCGTAGATCCCAGCATAACGATTGCCCGGATCGAACACCGCCATGTGCTGGCGAAACTCCTCACCCACCCCGGCGAAATGCGGCACGCGGGCCTTGTCCAGCGGTTGAATCGCGCCGCTCTGGATGGCCCGCGACAAGTGCTGGCCGGCGGTCAGCACCAGGTCATAACCGCTGCGCCCGGTGAGCAGTTTGGTTTCGACGGTTTCCAGCGAATCAAAGTGATCGGCCACCACACGAATGCCGGTTTTCGCCTCAAAATTCTTCAACGTATCCGGGGCCAGGTATTCGCCCCAGATGTACAGATTGACCACCGGTTTGTCGGTGTCGGCGGCCTGCACACACAGGGGTGCAAGCACCAGCATTAACGCTTGAGTCAGTTTGTGCAGGCCCATGCTCAGGCTCCTTTTTTCAGGCCGGCGTATTGCGGCATGGTGATGCACGCGACGTTGCCGCCGCCGAGGAGGATTTCCCGGGAGTTTTCGATGCCGACGATCTTGTGCTGCGGGAACAATTGGGCCAGCGTCGCCAGCGCGACTTTGTCCTGACGATCACCAAACAGCGGCACCACGATCGAACTATTGCCGGCGTAATAGTTGATGTACGAAGCACAGATTTTCGTGCCGGCCTGACGGGTGTGGGTACTGTCCTGCTGATCGAGACCTTCGGCCTCTTCGGCGGTCCATTCGAGCGCGTCCGGTTGCGGCAGTTTGTGCACGATCAACTCACGGCCACGACTGTCGCGGGTGCTGCGCAGGATGTCGTAGGCTTCCTGGTAGATTTCCCACTGCGGATCATCACGGTTGTCGGTCCACTGCAAGACCACTTCGCCGGGACGAACGAAACAGGCGAGGTCGTCGACATGGCCATCGGTTTCATCGAACTTGCATCCGCGTGGCAGCCAGATCACCTGTTCGGCACCGAGGTAATCGGTCAGGCGCCGGGTGACTTCGTCCTTGCCCATATGCAGGTTGCGATTGCGGTTGAGCAGGCACTGTTCGGTGGTGAGGATGCTGCCCTGGCCGTCGCTCTGAATCCCGCCGAGCTCGGCAATCAACGGCGCGCGATAGCGGTCGAAACGCTCGATCTCAAGGATCTTGCTGGCGATCTGGTCGTCCTTGTCCCACGGGTAATACAGCCCGCCGTCGAGTCCGCCATAGGCATTGAATTCGAAATCGACGCCACGCACTTCGCCGCTCTGATCATTGACCACAAAGCACGGGCCACTGTCGCGGAACCAGGTGTCGTTGCAGGTCATCTCGACCACGCGCACCTGGGGTGGCAACTGGCGGCGGGCGGTGGCGAATTGCGCGGCGCTGGCACACACGGTGACCGGTTCGCTGTGGGAGATGGCGGTGACGATCTGCACCCAGACTTTCTGCGCAGGCTTGGCGCCGTTGCGCCAGACATCGGTGCGTTCCGGCCAGCCGAGCCAGCAGCCGGACTTGGCTTCGAATTCGCCAGGCAGACGGAAGCCGTCGTGTTTGGGGGTGGAGTCGAGCAAACGTGCCATGGTCAAACCTCGTCTTCGGGATGGGAATGACCACAGGCTAAGGTCGCAGGGCGTTGGCCCGCCAACGATGATTATTTCGGAACAGTTGAATTCAACTCATCAATCGGCCAGTTGATCGTTGAACCATTCCACCATCTGCGCCACGGCCGGACGCTCTAGCCGCAAGCGCTCGCAAACCAGCGCGTATTGGCCCAGAGCCGTCATGCTCGATGTGAAGGGACGCACCAGTCGGCCACTCTGCAAGTCTTCCTGCGCGGTGAGGTTGTCGCCCATCGCCACGCCCTGCCCTTGCGCGGCGGCCTCCAGCGCCAACCCGGCATGGGCGAAATACAGCTGACGCTCCGGGCGCTGATCGCCGGCGTGGCGGGTCAGCCATGCAGTCCAGGTCTTGCCGTCCTGGTCGTCGTGCAACAAGCAGTGGCGCGTCAGGTCCTTGGGCGTTTTCAGACTGCCCTGATTGAACAGGCCAGGGCTGCACACCGGGAAGAATTGCAGGTCGGGCAAAGGCCGGACGAAGTAGGCGCTGCTGTCCACCGGGCCGGTACCGTAAGTGATGGCCAGGTCGATGTCCTCGCCCGGTGCACTCGCGTCGATGGGTTGTTCATAGAGGTGCAAAGTGATGTGCGGATAGCGTGCATAGAAATCGGAGAGGCGACTCATCAGCCACTTTTGTGCAAGCTCAGCGGTGACAGCCAGGCGCAGGACCGCCAGCGACGACGGATCGCGCAACTCATCGCAGGCATCGCCCATCAGTTCGAAGGCCTGCTGCAGGCTTTGCATCAGGCGTCCGGCAGCGATGGTCGGACGAATCTGTCGGCCTTCACGGATAAACAGCGACACGCCGAGCTGTTCTTCGAGCTGGCGAATCTGATGGCTGACGGCGCTGTCGGTGACACACAACTCCGCCGCCGCTCGACCGAAATGCGCGTGGCGGGCGGCACATTCAAACGTGCGCAAGGCCGCCAATGAGGGAAGTCGTCGCATGGAAATAGATCCGTTTTTTGTGGGCCATGCTGACCGGCAACGCGGGGGCTCAGAAAACCAAGCACCCGCAGACGCTTAATGCGCCCTGTCCAGCCCCGCCAGCAATGCGCCGTCACGGCTGTAGATGTCGGGCGAATAGCGCACGTGGCCCGCGCTGTCGACTTGCACCGTCCAGTAGGTCATCAGGATCGGCACCGGCGCCGCCAAGCGAAACTCATGGGTGGTGCCCGTGGCGAGCAAGGTCTCGGTGCGGGCCCTTTCTGCGGGGGTGAGCAGCAGGTCGCGCAGTTGCATCGGGTGCTCGACCCGCACACAGCCGGAGCTGAATGCTCGCGGCCCCTTGTCGAACAGCGCCTTGCTCGGCGTGTCGTGCAGGTACACCGAGAACGGGTTGGGGAAGCGGATGACCATCTGCCCCAGCGGGTTGCGCGGCCCGGCGTCCTGACGCAGCAGAATATTGCCGGGGTTATCCCAGTCGATGTCGGCTGCCGCCAAGGGCTGACCGTTGGCATCGAGCACTTGCAGGTTCTGGCGGCTGAGGAACGTCTGATCCTTGCGGATCGCCGGCAACTTGTCTTCCTTCCAGATGGTCGGCGGCACGGTCCAGGTCGGGTTCAGGGTCAGGCGCGTAACGCGCGACTTGAGCAGCGGCGTCTGGCGTTCGGCGCGACCGACTTGCGTGCGGGTCTGCCACACGGGTTTGCCGCCCTGATACAGCGTCAGTTCGGCAGCGGCGACGTTGACCAGCAGGCCATTGGGCTCGATGTCTTGCGCCAGCCAACGGAACCGTTCGAGGTTGACCCGCAGTTGGTCTCGGCGGGCCAGCGGGCTGATATTGAGTTCGGCAATTGTCCCCGGCCCCACCACACCATCAGCCTGCAACGAATGATTGGTTTGAAAGTTTTTCACCGCCTCCACCAGCACATCGTCGTAGGCATTGGCGGGGGGGGCGATGTAGTCGGCCAGATAACCCTCGCTATAGAGGCGCAGCGCCAGATCCGGCACACGCTTGTCTTCCATGGCCGGGCGCAGCAGCGGTCCGCTGCCGACTGACGGCCATTGTGGCAAGGCTTTGAGCCGTTGCGCGGCGTAGAGCTGACGCAGGCTCTGGTACTGCGCCAGATGCGGACGTGCGAGGTCGAACGCTGCGCTAAGGTCATTTAGCCCCGGTACGGCGATTGCGAGCAATTCAGTCTGACGGTCGCGCGGCGTATCGTCGGCACGCCAGAGCGGCTCGAAATGAGATTGCAGCAATCGACCGAAATGCAGATCCTGCAAGGCTTGCAGGTAATAGCGGCTGATGTCGATATCGGCGCATAACTCGCCATCCCGGGGCGGGGTCATCGCGACCGGGTAGCGGTTCGGGTTGAGACCATCGTCGGCCAACAACTGCAATTGCCCGTGCAAGGCCTGCAACCGCCCGGACTCACTGGCCCACACCGGCATCCAGTCCTGCTGCTGATAAAAGGCGTTGAGTCGCTCCAGTGCGGGGCCGTTGAGGTGCGCGGCGATGGCCGGGCATGCGTGTGGCAGACCGATCAGCACAGCCTGCAACGGGCTTTGCGGCTCGACGGGCATTTCGGCCGGCGGCGTGGGCAGCGTCTGCAAGGGCGGCAACGAATCATCGGCACAAGCGACAAACGGCGCAGCGAGCAAACAAATGCTCAAGTAGCATGCGTACTTTTTGAACAACTGCTTTACTCCAATCCATGGCCATCTTGATGATGGCCAACCTTACATCAGGTGCGCTGAACAGTCAGGCCCGATCTGCGGGCTTGCAGGTTATGACTGGGAGTCAGGAGCCAAAGTGCCAAATAAGTAGCCAGTGAGGACACTTTATAAATGTTGACGTTTTTGCGCCGACTTTTGCTGACCAGCGCGACGCTTGTCGCCGTGACCAGCCCAGCTTTCGCCGCCGGCAAACCATCGCCGGTGCTCTTCACCAGCCTCGCGCACGCCGCGCCAGAACTCAATCCCCAAGCGCTGAAAGGTGCCTTGAACGCCATGAAGTGCGCCGTCAGCAACGGTGCGAAACCGTCTCGCCACCTGGCAATCATCGATTATTCGCAACCGTCCACCGCGCGCCGACTGTGGATTTTCGATCTGACCCGGAAAAAACTGGTGCTGCGCGACCTGGTCGCCCATGGCTCCAATTCCGGAGAAAACTTCGCCACGCAGTTCTCCAATCGCGAAGGCAGTTATCAATCCAGCCTGGGCCTGTTCCGCACGCAGGAAAGTTACGAAGGCACCCACGGCTATTCGTTGCGCATGGACGGCCTGGAACCGGGTTTCAATGACATGGCGCGCGATCGCGCGATCGTGATCCACGCCGCCGATTACGTGAATCCGTTGTGGAGCAAGCGTCAGGGCCGTATCGGCCGTAGCCAGGGTTGCCCGGCAGTGCGACCTCAGATTGCCAGGCAGGTGATCGATAAACTCAAGAACGGCCAGTTCATGTTCTCCTGGTATCCGGATCAGCGTTGGCTGAAAAAGTCGCCGTACCTCAACTGCCAGCCGCAGCAGGTGGCGAGCATTCTGGGTAGCCACGCCAGCTAACGCCCCCCACGGCGCCCCTGTGGAAACGGGCCTGCTCGGGAAGGCTGTGTGTCAATCACCAGACAGGTTGACGGGGCCAACGCCTTCGCGAGCACGCCCGCGCCCACCGTTGAACCCGATTCGGCTGATGATCAGAGCCATGGCCATCAGCACCGTGGCGACACCGAAGGTAATGTGCATTCCACTGGCGATGACCGCCGCAGGCGCCAGGGTCGGATTACCGGAAGCCATGGCAAACAGCGCCCCCATGGCCGCCGCGCCCGTGATCAATCCCAGATTGCGCGCCAGCCCGAGCAGCGCCGACACCACGCCGCGGTCATCCTGACTGACCGTCGCCATCAACCCGGTATTGTTGGCCGCCTGGAACAGCGCGTAACTGCCGGCGATCAGCGTCATCGGCAGCACGTATGCCAGCACACCGAGGCTCATTGGCAAGAGCGCAAGCACAGCGCAGCCACCGATCATCCCGAGCAACGCCCCCGGCACCACCCGCCGGGCACCGAAGCGATCCACCAGACGCCCGGCCGGCACGCCGCCGAGCGCCGCCGACAGTGGCCCGACCGACAACACCAATCCGACCACGGTGCTGGCGAGGCCCAACCCGCGACTGAGGTAAAACGGCCCAACCACCAGGGTGGTCATCATCACGGTGGCCACAAGTAACGTCATCGCCAGACTGCCGCTCAGGCGCGGGTCGGCGAACAGTGACAGGCGAATCAGCGGCGCCTTGGCTTTCATCTCGACCACAATGAACAATCCTGCGCCGCACAGGCTGATCAGCAGCAACCCCAGCGTACCCTCCTCCAGTGTCATCGCCAGCGCGTAGGCTGCCAGCGTCAACACCAACACGCCTGTCCCGAACCCGTCAAACGCAACACGCGGCCCTGCTGCCCGATCCGCCGGCAGATAGCGATACACCAGCCACGCGTTGAGCAAACCCAATGGCACGTTGAGCACAAATATCGACTGCCAGCCGACATGCGACATCAACAGCCCCCCCAGCGCCGGCCCGAGGCTGGTACCGGTGGCCGACATCGTACCCAGCAACCCCATCGCACTGCCCGCCCGCGCCTTGGGCACTGCGTCAGCCACCAGCGCGACGGTCAATGCGAACATGATCGCCGCGCCAAGGCCTTGCACTGCCCGCGCGCCGATCAGCCAGCCCAGCCCCGGGGCCAGCGCGCAGCACAACGATGCGCTGGTAAAAATACCGATGCCGATCAACAGCAATCGACGTCGACCGATGCCATCTCCCAGACGCCCAACGCTGACAATCAATGTGGTAATCGCCAACAGGTAAGCCAGAACGATCCACTGCACCTGTTGAAACGTCGCATCAAACGCCGCCGCCAATGTCGGCAACCCGGCGTTGGCGATGCTGGTGTCCAGCGACGGCATCAACATCGACAGCGCGAGGCTGGACAGGGCCCAGCGGGCGTGGGTGTTCAAGGGTTGTCGGGACATGGCGCGCTCACAGGGCAAAGGTTGTGAGCCATAGCGTGAGTCTCGACAACACAAGGCGCAAGACGCATGATTTGCACTCAACACCTGCACAGAACGCCATGTCATGACCGCGCCGGATCTTAACCTGCTGATCACCCTCGATGTGCTGCTGCGCGAAGGCAGCGTCGCCCGCGCCGCCAAATGCCTGCAACTGAGCCCTTCGGCCATGAGCCGCGCCCTTGCCCGTTTGCGTGAAACCACTGGGGATCCGTTGCTGGTGCGCGCGGGTCGGGGCCTGGTGCCGACGCCGCGCGCGCTTGAATTGCGCGAACGGGTCAGCCCTCTGGTGCAAGAAGCCGAGGCCATGTTGCGGCCTGCCAAGGGGCTTGATCCCGGCCAGTTGCAACGCACCTTCACCTTGCGCAACACCGATGGCTTTGTCGAAACCTTTGCCGCCGCCCTGCTCGCCCGTATCGCTGAAGAGGCTCCCGGCGTGCGCCTGCGCTTTGTGCAAAAAGCCGACAAGGACAGCACACCCTTGCGCGAAGGCCGGGTGGATCTGGAGACCGGCGTGGTCGATGACAGCACCGACCCGACGCTGCACAGCCGAATCCTGTTTCGCGATCACTGGATCGGTGTCGTCCGCGAGGGGCACCCCTTGAGTTCGGGCAAGATCAGCGCCAAACGCTTTGCCGGCGGCCAGCACATTCTCATCTCAAGACGCGGGCGCAGCAGCGGCCCGGTAGACGAGGCGTTGCTCGCCTCGGGGCTGACGCGTGACATCGTCACTTCATTCGGCGGGTTCTCAGCGGCACTGACGCTGGTGCGCGAATCAGACCTGATTGCCACCGTCCCGGAACGTCACACCAGCAAGCTGCGCAAGGGCCTGCACAGTTTTGCCCTGCCCTTCGAAATGCCCCCAGTCAGCGTCTCAATGCTTTGGCATCCGCGCATGGACGCCGACCCGGCACATCGATGGCTGCGCAACTGCGTGCGGGAAGTCTGCGCCTAACGCGCATCGCCGCCAGCGGGTTTATAGAACAGGAATTTTTTTGTCTCGGCAGTTTTACGGTAGGCCTTGGCCCAACCGGGATGCACGTTGCGGTCGTGGAAATACAACGCGCCGTGGGTGCGATCCTTGAGCTGACGGTTCAACGCCTTGCCGGCGATTTCCTTTGCCTGCGCATATTCGGCGTCTTCCTTGACCTGATCCGGCTTGCCATCGCACCACCAGGAAAACTGGCAGGTTTTGGCTTCCGACCCCTGTTTCACCACGGCGCAAACCGTGTCCGGAAACCCTTCGTGGCCAAGACGATTCATCACCACGCTGGCCACGGCTTCCATTTGCGGGGTGTCCTTGCCTTTGGCTTCCCAGTAGATGCTGCGCGCCAGGCAGGTGATGGGATCATCCAGCGGCGCGGCGCCGGCCGGGTCCACTGCCTGAACTTCGGTTGGGGTGATCGCTTCGGATTTTGGCGCCGGAGCAGCGCTGACTTTGTCCGCGGCTTTCTCTTCCAGCACTTGGGCTTTCTCTTCGGCCTTGGCCTGGATCGGCGCCTGATCAGTGGCCATTGCAACGTTGGCTAACAGGGTTAACGCGAAGCAGCCAATCAACCATTTCAATCCCATGTCAGTTCTTCCGGCAGGGCCCGAGTCGGGCAAGGTGTTACGCAGGGGAGCCCCCCCGGTTTCCGGGGCCTTGGCTGAGTGTAGACGGCAAAATCGCGGGTAACGTTCCGCTGAAAAAACCACCGAATGAAGAAAAAGACATTGCACCCACCGGGGGCGTTTCGCGCATCATGGGCGCACTCAGCTCAAGGGAGATTTCCATGCGCTTCATGCCATCCGTTTTACGCGTTGCCGCGTTGACCGCAGGCATGGCCTTTGCCGCCTCGGCCATGGCCACCGATGAGTCGCAACTGATCGAGTCGATCAATAAATACCGCAGCGAACCACAACGTTGCGGCAGCCAGGCCTCCAACGAACTGCCACCTCTGTCGAGTGATCCGCGCCTGATGCTGCCGGCCAGCGGCGCCGTCGATTTGCAGCAGGCCATGGTGAGCGCCAGTTACCCAATGAACAAGGTTCAAGCGATCACCCTCAACGGCCCACGGGATGCGGGGGCGGCGATGAAGGCGATTCAGGAAAGTTTCTGTCAGGTGGTGCTGGATCCGCAGTTCGTCGATATCGGCGTCAGTCGCGCCGATCGTGATTGGCGCATTGTGCTGGCGCGACCGCTGTTGTCAGCCAAGCTGGGCGATGCACAAAGTGAGGGCCAGAAACTGCTGGAGCAACTCAATGTCGCCCGCCGTCAGCCACGTCAGTGCGGCGGCCAGGCCTTTAGCGCTGCCCCGCCGCTGGCCTGGAACGCCACCTTGGGCACTGTCTCCCAGGATCACAGCCGCGACATGGCCAACAAGAACTACTTCGACCACAAGGACCGCGACGGCCGCACACCGGGCGACCGCGCAGAACTCGCGGGTTACAGCGGTCAACGGGTCGGTGAAAACATCGCCGCTGGCCAGGACAGTGTGCGCAAAGTCGTCGACGGCTGGCTCGCCAGCCCTGGCCACTGCGCCAACCTGATGAACCCGCAATACAAGGAACTCGGCGCCGCTTACGCGACCGACCCGAAAAGCGATGCAGGCATCTACTGGACCACGATGTTTGGTGCTCAATAACAACGCAGATCAAATGCGGGCTTGCTCACGAAGAGGCCGACACATCCAGCATCGATGTTGCCTGACCTGACGCTTTCGCGAGCAAGCCCGCTCCCACAGTAGGTCGTCGCTGGATGGAGGATCTGTGTCTGGCCATATCCGTAGGTCAAACCCAGATTGCATCCCATAGCGGGTAATCACCAAGCTTTTCCACCAGCCCTGCCCTTAAGGGATTGGCGACTACATAGCGGGCCAGCTTCACTAAATCCTCCTCCCGTCGCAGCGCATGATCATGGAAGCTTGGCTGCCAAAGACTCCCCGTTCTGCCGGTCGCCTTGTTGATTGAACGAGTACTCAAGGATTTGGCCTGGCACATCAATGGGTCCAATGTTCCTTTTTGCAACTGGATCAGCCAGTGGAAATGGTCCGGCATGACCACCCACGCCAATGTTTCAGCTAAGCCCTCCTGCTGTGCTTGTCTGAACTGGTTCACGATCAATCGGCCGAGCCTGTAATCCTTGAACACCGGCTCACGCCCCAAGGTATTGGCGGTTAGAAGGTAGATTCGGTTGTTTTCGCAATAACGGCCGGTTCGCAGGCGATGTGACGAGAATCGTTGGGGCATTCCTTTGCCTTGTTGATGATTTGAGTTCAGAAAAGGCTAGATCAGCGATCACAACACGCAGGCCATGTTTTTTCGCAGAATGTGTCTGCACCGCAGATCCAAGGTGGGAGTGGGCTTGCTCACGAAGAGGTCGGCACATCCTGCATCGATGTTGCCTGACCTGACGCTTTCGCGAGCAAGCCCGCACAGGGGATGGGGGTGTATTGGTTCGTGGGTACTTATTCACCCTGCGCACATTGTCTGATTGCTATTCATAACCCCGCGGGCAAAAAATATCTGATCATCGACAGAATCAATCAGCCGTTCATTAACAGTGATTGGACGCCACACAACGTTGTCCATAACCTGCGCGGTCTTGTTCCGTTAATCGCGGATTTCTCACTCCTGCGAGGCTGTCATGTCAGAGCGCGTCCTGATCGATGGTTACAACCGCCGCGTCGACTATTTGCGCATGTCAGTCACTGACCGCTGCGATTTCCGCTGCGTCTATTGCATGGCCGAAGACATGCAGTTCCTGCCCCGGCAACAGGTACTGACGCTGGAAGAAATCCATCAACTGGCGCAAAGCTTCGTCGCCCTGGGCACCCGCAAGATCCGCCTCACCGGTGGCGAGCCGCTGATCCGCCCGGGCGTGGTCAAGTTGTGCGAGCAGATCGCCGCCCTGCCCGGCCTGCGCGAACTGTGCCTGACCACCAACGGCTCGCAACTGGGCAAACTCGCCGCTCCGCTGTTCGATGCCGGGGTCAAACGTCTCAACGTCAGCCTCGACAGCCTCAACCCCGAGCGTTTCCAACAGATGACCCGCACCGGCGATCTGGCTCAGGTGATCGACGGCATCGATGCTGCGCGCAGGGCCGGTTTCACCCGAACTAAACTCAACGTCGTGGTGATGCAGGGCCGCAACGATCAAGAGATCAACGATCTGGTGAGTTTCGCCATCGACCGTCAGCTGGATGTCTCCTTCATCGAAGAGATGCCCCTGGGGATCATCAGCGAGCACAGCCGGGCGGAGTCGTTTTTCTCAAGCGCGCAGGTGCGCGAAAAGATCGCCGAGCGCTATACCCTGATCGACTCTGCCGAATCGACTCAAGGTCCATCGCGCTACTGGCGGCTGGCCGAGGCACCGGACATTCGTCTGGGGTTCATCTCGCCGCACAGCCACAACTTCTGTGGCACCTGCAATCGGGTGCGGCTGACTGTCGAGGGGCGCTTGCTGTTGTGTCTGGGTAACGAGCATTCGGTGGATTTGAAAGCAGTGCTGCGCGCCCACCCTGGGCAACCGCAACGGCTGGAGAAAGCCATCATCGAAGCCATGAAGCTCAAGCCGTATCGGCACAACTTTGAAGTGAACGACGACGTTCAGGTCGTGCGGTTCATGAACATGACCGGCGGTTAAGTCAACATTCACAGGCGTAAACGGGATCGCATTGCATGTGCGGTTGTGCAAGGACAGCGAAGGCCGCGCCGTACAGCGGGCGGCTGCGCCACAAGGTCGGAGCCAGATGCTGGATTCTCAAACTGTCTGGCACTGCGTCACAAAAGCCTGATTAGATAGCCGCTCCCCACGGATTCACCTCAGGAGCCACGCTTGAGTACAACGCCCAAAGATCTACCTCGCCCCGACCCGGTCAGCCTGCGCGATGCCTGGCGCTTCTGGCTCAAGCTTGGCTGCATCGGTTTCGGCGGCCCGGCCGGGCAAATCGCGATCATGCATCAGGAACTGGTCGAACGCCGGCGCTGGATTTGCGAGAGACGTTTCCTCCACGCACTCAACTATTGCATGTTGCTGCCCGGCCCTGAGGCCCAGCAACTGGCGACCTACATCGGCTGGCTGCTGCACCGAACCTGGGGCGGTGTGATCGCGGGTGTGCTGTTTGTCTTGCCGTCGCTGTTCATCCTGATTGCACTGTCGTGGGTCTACATCGCCTTCGGTGATCTGCCGGCAGTGGCCGGGGTGTTTTACGGGATCAAACCGGCGGTCACGGCGATTGTCCTGCACGCGGCCCACCGCATCGGTTCGCGGGCGTTGAAAAACGCTTGGCTATGGGCCATTGCCGGCGCCTCTTTCGTGGCGATTTTTGCCTTCAATGTGCCGTTTCCGTTGATCGTGCTTGGCGCCGCAGTGATCGGTTATTTCGGTGGACGACTGGCGCCCCGGCGATTCGCTAACGACGCCCAGCGCAGCGGCGGAAAATCCTTCGGCGCCGCGCTGATCGATGACGACACCCCGACACCCGAGCACGCACGATTCAGCCTGCACAAATTGCTGAGAATCATGCTGATCGGTGCAGCGCTCTGGTGTTTGCCGATGGCGTTGCTGACCGCTCTATTGGGCTGGGACGGCACCTTCACACAAATGGGCTGGTTCTTCACCAAAGCGGCGTTGCTCACCTTTGGCGGGGCCTATGCGGTGCTGCCCTACGTCTATCAGGGCGCCGTCGGGCATTACGGCTGGCTGACACCAACGCAGATGATCGACGGCCTCGCCTTGGGCGAAACCACGCCGGGACCGCTGATCATGGTGGTGGCATTTGTCGGCTTTATCGGTGGTTATGTGCAACCGGCGTTCGGCCCGGAACATGCATTCGCCGCTGGCGCGTTGGCGGCGACGCTGGTGACGTGGTTTACCTTCCTGCCCTCGTTCCTGTTCATCCTTGCTGGCGGGCCATTGGTGGAGTCGACTCACAATGAACTGAAGTTCACCGCTCCGTTGACCGCCATCACCGCAGCGGTGGTGGGGGTGATTCTGAATCTGGCGTGCTTCTTTGCCTACCACGTGCTCTGGCCGAACGGCTTTGCCGGGCACATGGACTTTTTCTCGGTGACGCTGGCGGTTGCAGCGGCGTTGGCATTGTTCGTTTTCAAGCGTGGCGTGATCACTGTGCTGATCGTTTGCGCCCTTGCCGGGCTGGCCTTTCACTTGATGGGCTGAAACGCAGCCAGCCAATCTCCCGTTTACACGCCCGTGGATTGCCCCTTACTATCCGGGCACACCGGTCGGCGGGTCAGTCCCGCCACCGACGTTTTCCGCCAACGGAAACACGCGTTATGAGTACGTCACCACAACAACGAAACTCGTTGAACGTCTCCGCTAAGTGCGCCCTCCCTCACAGGGGCCGCGCATGAATCGTATCGTCAATCTCCCCATGGCCCTGCGCCGTTCCAAGCTGCGTCACTCCGCACGCCCGCCGGATATCGCCCTGCCTGATCGCGCCTGAAAGAAGCCGCGACAGCCCCCTACTCCTTGATATACCTGCCAGGACGCCCGCGCCTAATGCCGAGCTGCGTCCGGACCGATTCTGCGCGCCTGTGCGGCGCCATCGTGAGTGATTGATTGATTATGAAATTCGCAGCCATTGAAGACGCACGCCTGTTCCTTGAACAGAACCCCGATATCGACATGATCGAGCTGTTCATCCTCGACGCCAACGGCGTGCCGCGCGGCAAGCTTCTGCACCGCGAAGAGCTGCTCGCCGTGTACGAGAGCGGCCGTCCGTTGCCAAGCACCATCCTTGGCCTGACCGTACAGGGTGACGACGTCGAAAACTCGGGGCTGGTGTGGGACGTCGGCGATATCGACTGCCGCGCCTACCCGCTGCAAGGCAGCCTGGTGCGCTTGCCGTGGCGGCAGATTCCGACGGCGGCGGTGCAGGTCAGCATGCACCCAAGCGAAGGTATGCCAGCGAGCATCGCCGACCCGCGTCACTTGCTGATCAAGGTCATCGACGGCCTCAAGGCCGAGGGTTATCACCCGATCATGGCCTGCGAACTGGAGTTCTACCTGCTCGACGCGAAACGCGATCACAACGGCCGTCCGCAACCGGCGCTGGATGCCGACGGTGGGCGACCGCGACACACTCAGGTCTACGGCTTACGTGAGCTGGAGCAGATCGAACCGTTTCTCGCCGACCTCTACAGCGCCTGCAAACTGCACGGCATTGCGGCGCGCACGGCGATCTCGGAATACGCACCGGGGCAAGTGGAAATCACCCTTGAACACGGCGACGCACTGGAGGCTATGGATCAGGCGGTGCGCTACAAACGGCTGGTCAAAGCCATCGCGCACAAGCACGGCATGCAAGCGACATTCATGGCCAAACCGTTCGATGATCTGGCCGGCACGGGCATGCACATGCACGTCAGCCTCGCCGACGCCGAGGGGCGCAACCTGTTCGCCTCCGAAGACCCTGCCGGCACCCCGCTGCTGCGCACGGCAATTGGCGGGATGCTCGCATCCTTGCTCGATTCGCTGCTGCTGTTCTGCCCGAACGCCAACTCCTACCGGCGCTTTCAGGCCAACAGCTACGCGCCTTTGGCGCCGACCTGGGGCGTCGATAACCGCACCGTCAGCCTGCGCGTGCCGGGCGGTCCGGCCAATACCCGGCACATCGAACACCGCATCTGCGGCGCCGACGCCAACCCGTATCTAGCAGCGGCGGCGATCCTGGCGGGCATTCATCGCGGCATAAAAGAAGACATCGATCCGGGCGAACCGGTGCAAGGCAATGGGTATGCGCAGGCGAAAGAATTGCTGCCGACCGACTGGCTGACCTCGCTCACGGCGCTGGAAAATTCGGCGTGGGCACGGGATGCGCTGGGGCAGGAATTTCTTGGGGTGTATCTGGCAGTGAAACGTGCGGAGTACCGGCAGTTCATGGCCGAAGTGGGTGAGCAGGACTGGCGCTGGTACCTGACCGAAGCCTGATCTTTTTTCCTCTTTTTGCCTTGGATATCGACATGACTGAACGCAGCAACTCCTACTACACCGCCACCCTCAACCAGGACACTGACTACCCGACCCTGCAAGGCCGGCACAAGGTCGATGTGGTGATCATCGGCGGTGGTTTCACCGGCGTCGCCACCGCCGTCGAACTGGCCGAAAAAGGCCTGAAAGTCGCCATCGTCGAAAGCCACAAAATCGGCTGGGGTGCCACCGGGCGCAACGGCGGGCAAGTCACCGGCAGCCTCTCCGGCGATGGTGCGATGCGCAAACAGATGCGTCCGAAACTCGGCGACGAGGTCGATGATTTCATCTGGCACCTGCGCTGGCGCGGGCACGAGATCATCCAGCAGCGCGTGGAAAAATACGGCATCCAGTGCGACCTCAAACACGGCCATTTGCACGCGGCGTACAAGCCCAGCCACATGACCGGTCTGCGCAACGATTACGAAGAAGCCGTGCGCCGCGGCCTGGGTGATGAAGTCGGCCTGCTCGACCGCAGCCAGGTGCGCGACTTGCTGCAAAGCGACCTCTATCACGGGGCGATCAAGAACACCCGCAACCTGCATCTGCACCCGCTCAACCTATGCATCGGCGAAGCGCGAGCGGCGGAAAGTCTCGGGGCGCTGATCTTCGAAAACAGCGAAGTGCTGGAGATCATTCACGGCGCTACGCCAGGTGTGAGAACCGCCCAAGGCCAGATCGACGCCAATCAAGTGATGCTCGCCGGTGACGTCTACCACAAACTCGAACCGGGCCAGCTCAAGGGCAAGATTTTTCCGGCCATGGGCGGCATCGTCACCACCGCGCCGCTGGGCGATCTGGCCAAACAGATCAACCCCGAAGACCTCGCGGTCTACGACTGCCGCTTCGTCCTCGACTACTATCGCCTGACCGCCGACGGCCGCTTACTGTTCGGCGGCGGCGCCAACTACAGCGGCAAGGATTCACGCGACATCGCCGCCGAACTGCGCCCGTGCATCGAGCAGACCTTCCCGGCGCTCAAAGGCGTGCAGATCGATTACCAGTGGAGCTGCGCGATGGGTATCGTCATCAACCGCATCCCGCAACTGGGCAAACTCTCGGACAACGTCTGGTACTGCCAGGGCTACTCCGGGCATGGCATCGCCACCACCCACATCATGGGCGAAATCATGAGCCGGGCGATCACCGGGCAGATGGAGCAGTTCGATACGTTTGCCGCGTGCCAGCACATTCGCGTGCCGATGGGGGATTTGCTGGGTAACCCGTTGTTGGCGGCGGGGATGTGGTATTACCAGATGCTTGAAAAGTTGCGTTGACTGGACTGACCCCATCGCGAGCAGGCTCACTCCTACAAGGGGAATGCATTCCAACTGTAGGAGTGAGCCTGCTCGCGATGAGGCCCTGAGCCGCTATACAAATCTCAATCGGGCAACTGCTCCACCTCAATCCCCAAGCGCCGGTAATCCTCGACACTTCCCGACGCCAGATGCTGCTCGGTAATCAACGTATGCACCCGCGTGCACGGCGTCACCACAAACGGCTCAACCGCGCCCAGCTTGTCCGCCGTGGTCACCGCGATCACCTGCGCGGCGCTTTCGAACAGCGCCTGCTTCACCGGCACTTCATCGAAATACAGCGAACTCAGTCCCACCTCCGGATGAATCGCGCACACCCCGGTAAACAGCAGGTCAGCCTTGATGCTTTGCAGCAGACGCACAGTTTCGTGACCGCTGACCGCTGACCGACATGGTCGCCAGGTTCAACTGCCCGCCCGCCAGAATCACCTTGATGCCCTTGTATTCGGCGAGAGTGATGGCGGTCATCGGCGAGGTGGTCACCGCTGTGATGCGGATATCCGCTGGCAATGACCGCGCAATCTGCAACGTGGTGGTGCCAGAGTCGAACAGCACAATCTGACCTTCCTTCACCCGCCCGGCGGCAAGCTGCGCCAGGCGCGTCTTTACCTCATCGGTTTCACTGATGCGGGTGAAGTAGTCCTTGCCGGTGTCCTTCGGCCTTGGCAAAGCACCGCCGTGTACCCGTTGCACCAGGCCGGCATTATCCAGTTCGGCGAGGTCGCGGCGGATGGTGTCTTCGGACACAGCGAAGTGCTGGCTCAACTCGGACGCCATGACCTTGCCGTCGCGTTCGAGGATCAGGAGGATTTTCTGCCGACGCAGGGATGGGAGTTCGGTAACCGAATGATCGTGCATGGTTATGCCTGTTTATGCTTGTAATTGCAGGTTTTAACCGAGATTAGCCAAAGCCCCGGGCAAACACAAACAGGCGGGTATCAATTGTTTCGATCATTGGAATCAACACGCCGAATTTTTTCTTTGCATTGCGCCTGTTCAGAATGGCCCCACTCTCAACAGGCTCAGGATGACCACCTTATGAATCTCAATTTCGCTTTCGCTTGCATGATCGTCGTGTCTTTCGCGGTTGCCTTGGGTCACGCCTGAGGCATCAAACCGACACCACCCGCGCGGTACGCACAAACAACGCATGCGCCTTCTCCCAGAAATTCCCGCCCAGCACAAAAAAGCTGCCAATAAACATCAAGTCGCCCAACAATTGCAGTTGCCACAGATTGGGCCGCAACCCCGGCCAGAAGTTGTCGAAATACGGTTCCAGAAACGACGTCAGCAACGGCAGGCAAAACATCACCACGCCCACCCGATGCCGCAGCGGCGAGACTTCCGCGACAGGCGTCGGCAGCATCCCCGAGACATGCCGGCCAATCGTGCGCTTGAGTTCAGCGAACCCGGCCTTGCCCATCACCGCGATGACCAGCAGCAACAACACCTTGTTACTGATGAACAGCACGCCGGTCAGCGCCGCGACCTTCGAGCCGGGTACATCGAGGGCGGCGGCCAGCGGCACCATCAGCCACGAGCCGAGCATCAGGCAGATGATCCCGACACCGACTTTGAAGCGCCAGGTGGCGTGGCCCGGTGTCACCGGATCTTGGGCAGTTTCCATGGTCTCGTACCTGTTTGGGTGGGGGCTGATGCCCGAAAAGCGTAGCAGCAGATTCGCCCGAACAACTTGCAGTTCGCCGTCTATGCTCCACTGATACTTGCGGGTCAGGGACATAACGCAATGCCTTGGACAACAGCCCTGCTGACGCGGCCCGGTCATCTGTTGTTGCTTGTCGCCTTGAGTTTGAGCGGCTGCGTGCGCCTGGGGCCGGATTTCCAGCCGCCCGCCGAGACGTGGAGCAAGCAATGGAACAGCGTGGCGCTGGAACAAGCCAGCGAACGTGCCGCCCAGCCGGATCTGCGCCAATGGTGGCAAGTGTTCGCCGACCCCGTACTCGATCGCCTGATTGCCGAAGCCGATGCGCACAATAGCAGTCTGAAAATCGCCGGCTTGCGGGTGCTCGAAGCCCGCGCGCAACTGAACATCGCCGAGAGCGGTCGCTACCCGCAACTGCAACAGGTCGGCGTCGACAGCTTGTACGTCGACCGCCATCAGTCCGGGGGCAACAACCCACAGGATCTGCATTTCTGGCAACACAGCGCCGCGTTCGATATCGGTTGGGAACTGGATTTCTGGGGCCGCTTCAGCCGTGCCATCGAATCGTCCGACGCCAGTTACTTCGCCGCTCAGGCCAACTACGAAGACGCGCTGGTGCTGTTGCGCGCGCAAGTGGCCGACACCTATTTTTCCCTGCGCACCACCGAAGCCCGGATGCGTGTCGCCCGGGAAAACGCCGTCCAGCAAAAGCGCAACTTCGAGATCACCGAAAAACTCTTCACCAGCGGCCAGACTGCCGAACTCGACTTGCAACAGGCAAAAACCCAATACCTCGGCACCCTGAGCAGCATTTCGGCGTTCGAAGATCAGCTACTGCGCACCCGTAACGCCCTGGCCGTGCTGGTCGGTCAGCCACCCGGTGGCGCGGCGTTGCTGGCCGAACAACCGGGGCTGATTCCCTTGCTGGATCGCGCCGTGCTGCAAGACGTCCCGGCCAACCTGCTGCTGCGTCGCCCGGACATACGCGCGGCAGAACTGAATGTCGCCGCGCAATCGGCGCTGGTCGGCGCCGCCGAAACCGATCTCTATCCGTCGCTGACCTTGCTCGGCAGCATCGTCTGGTCCAGCGATACCCTCGGCGCCACCCCGCGCAGCCTCGATCTGATCGGCGGCCCGAGCCTGCGCTGGAACATCTTCGATTACGGCCGTTTCCGCAACAACGTGCGGGTACAGGACTCGCGCTTGCAGCAACTGATCGAAGCCTACCGCGACAAGGTACGCCAAGCCGCACGCGAAGCCGACGATGCTGCCAGCGGCTTGAGCAAAGCGCTGGAGCGCGAACGCATTCTGCGCCAGGCCGAAGGCGCTGCGCGACGTTCGCTGGTGCTGGCCAACACCCAATACCGCGAGGGTTATTCCGACTTTCAGCGGGTGCTCGACGCGCAACGCGCCCTGCTCGAATTGCAAGACAACTATCTGGTCAGCCGCAGCAACGCCGTGAGCAACCTGATCGCCCTGTACAAAGCCCTCGGCGGCGGCTGGCAAAGCAACGCGCCGCAGGTCGATGAGCCGACACGGCAACAGATGCAACAACGCACTAATTGGGGCGATTTGCTCAGCGCGCCGCCCGACCGACCGGCGTATCCCCTTCCATCGCAGGTAACCCGTCATGACTGAAGCCGCGCCACCCGCCCCGGCCCCCGCGCCTGCCCAGGCTGATCCTGCAAAAAAAGGCATCCGCTGGGTGTTGTTGCTGATCGTACTGAGCCTGGCCTGGTACCTGCTCGCCGACCGCTACACGCCCTACACCCAGCAGGCGCGGGTCGGTGCGTTCGTGATTCCGGTGGCGGCGGAAGTCGCCGGTCGGGTGATCCGGGTCAACGTGCGCAACAATCAGGACGTGAAGGCCGGCGATATCCTTTTCGAACTCGACCCGCAGCCGCTGCAAATCGCCGTGGATCGGGCGAAAGCCGATCTGGAGTCGACCCGTCGTCAGGTCGGCGCCAGCACCGCTGGCATCGCCTCGGCGCAGGCTTCGTTACGAGCAGCACAAGCCAACGAACTCAAGGCGCGGCAGGACAATCAGCGGCTCGAGGGCTTGTACAAACAGGATCCGGGCACTGTCTCCGTGCGGCTTCTGGAAGTGTCGCGAGCCAACCGTGAGCAAGCCGTGGCCCAAGTCGCCGCCGCCCGCGCCGAAGTGCAACGTGCGCAGGAACAGGAAGGTGGTAGCACGGACACTAACGCACAGTTGCGCAGCGCAGCTTCTGCATTGGCCAAAGCTGAACTGGATTTGTCTAACACCCGCATTGGCGCACGCTCTGCAGGTTTGATCACCGACCTGCGCACCGACGTCGGCCAGTTCACAGCCGCCGGCAGTCCGTTGATGACCTTGATCGCCATCCACGACGTATGGATCAGCGCCGACCTGACTGAAAACAATCTCGGTCATGTGCAACCCGGAACCCCGGTCGCCATCGTCCTTGACGCATTGCCCGGTGAAGTCCTTGACGGTCGGGTGCGCAGCGTCGGTTATGGCGTGAGCGTCGGCCAGACACCCGCGCCCGGCACCTTGCCAAGCATTCGGAACAGCCGCGACTGGCTGCGCCCGGCGCAACGTTTCCCGGTGATCATCGAGTTCTCTGAAAAGGCAAAGAAACACCTGATCGACAGCCGCGCGATCCGTGCCGGTGGTCAGGCGGAAGTCATGGCCTTTCCCACTGAAGGCAATCCGCTCAATCCGCTGGGGCGGCTGTTTGTCGGCCTGATGAGCTGGCTGTCGTATGCCTACTGAGCGCAGCGTCCCGGCGCAACGGGCCTTGCGCCTGGCGTTCGGCACGGCGCTGTGCACCGCCGCCAGTTATGCGTTGGCCTTGCCGCTGGCGTTTATTTCACCGGTACTGACGGCGCTATTGCTGGCCAGTTTGCCTCGCCCATTGCCACTGAGAGGCGCATTGGTGCTGGCGTTAGTTGCTGCGCTGACGACGAGTATCGGCCTGCTGCTGGTGCCCTTGCTGCGTTATTACCCGATGAGCGGCGTGCTGTTGATCGGCCTCGGTTTGTTTCTGGTATTTCGCTTCGGTCTGCGTGGCGGCAATCCGTTGATCGTGACCTTTCTGGTGATCGGCATGACCATGATCTGCGCCGCCGGGTTTGCCGAATTCGATCTGGCGATGGCGGTGATTGGCGCGCTGGTCAAAGGCTTGTTACTGGCCGTCGCGGTGGTCGGTGTCAGCCACGCGGTGTTTGCGGAACGACCCGACAGCCCCGTTCCACCCAAACCGCCCACCTTGCCCGACGACGAAGTCCCGCGCGTAGCCCTGCGCGCCACCCTGATCGTCATGCCGACGTTTTTACTGGCCCTGAGCGACCCGGCCAGCTACCTGCCGATCATCCTCAAAGCCGTCAGTCTCGGCCAACAAACCTCTACCCCCAACACCCGCCACGCCGGGCGCGAACTGCTCGGCTCGACCCTGCTTGGAGGCTTGCTGGCTGTGCTGCTCTGGTGTGGTTTGAGCCTGTTCGTGCATGTATGGATGTTCTTTCTTTGGACGCTGCTGTTCGGGCTATGGCTGGCGCGCAAGCTCTATCGCCTGGGCCCGACAACGTTCAGCCCCGGTTTCTGGCTCAACACCCTGGTGACGATGATCATCCTGCTCGGCCAATCGGTGCAGGACAGCGCGGCAGGCAAAGACGTCTACAGCGCCTTCGCGGTGCGTATGGGCCTGTTCATCCTGGTGACGCTCTACAGCGCATTGATGATGCACCTGCTCGTAGCGCACAAGCCTCAGCGTCAAGGTGTGATCTGATAGCCGCGCCCCTGCAGACACCCGGTGTAAGCACTGGAACTCGCCGCCGCATGGGTCTTGTTCTGCGCGCGCCGATCCTGACGCTGCCGTGCGCCACCGACTACAGCGCCGGCGGCAGCCGATTGCCCGGCGCGGTTTTGCCGGTAATCCTGCTGACGATCATCGTCGACCGCATCGTAGAACTCGTCGTGCTGGCGGCCGCGCACCTCAGCCGCTGTTGCACCGGCCGCAGCACCCACGGCTGCGCCCTTCAGACGACCGCCGGTTTGCGGGGTTGATGTCGTCGAGGTCGACGCAATGGAGCGGCAGTCGTTGATATCGATCTGGGTTTGTTGCGAGGTCTGGCCCTTGAGCGGGACGACGGATTCGGCGCTGGCTTTAGTGGTGAAGATGGCAGCGATCACGAGTGGGATGAACGCTATGCGAATCACGATTACCTCCGGCGGGGCCTGGGGTTGGCTGCGAGGCGGGGTAGTCCGGGAGTGTAGTTCAATGTGCTCGAGGAAGAATGCTTAAGAGAAGAGGATACTGACCTCACCGTTATGGAATCAGTGGCTCGCACTCGCCGTTATGGATACCATCCCGACACCCCCAATTTTGCCGATCACGGATCTCGATGCGTCGTTTACTCAGCCGAATTGCCGCGCTCATCAAGCCTGAGGCAAAGCCACTTTTTGCCGGATACAGGAGCCCAAGGGTTCTAAAACGAGCGTTATTTCCTGCCGTTTTTTACGTGTTTGAGTGACGCTGAAAAACAGCGCTATTACGCAAGATTCAATGCCAGCGCCGCGTGGATAGAACAACTGGAGTTGATGTACGGCGACGATTGATTCGTTCAGGCCCCCTCCCGTACTCGCCGCACCTGCACCCACAACGCCGGCGCAAAATGCAGCAGCACCATCCGCGCCAGATGATGAGTCAGGATAAACACCACGTTCAGCCCACCGGCAAACGCGACAATCGCAATCGTCTCGATCGCCCCCGGCATGTACGCCAGCCATAGCGACAACGGATCGCTGCCCAACCACCGCGCCGCTACCTCTGCAAACACCGCCGCCACCACAATCATCAAGCCGACCGAGACCAGCGCCGTGCGGCCATGCAGGCCCAACTCCCTGACGCCCAACCCCTGAAACCGCGAGCCGATCCGCACACCGAGAATCAGTGCCGCCAGATTCAAGCTCCAGTCGGGCATGTGAAAACCGTGCAACCAGCCTGCTTTTACAAAGACTGCGGTGATGATGATCGCCGTGAGCATGAAGGGCGCCGGCACGCCGATCACCAGCAGCAATCGACCGAGCACGACGCTCAAGCCGATTACCGAGAAAACCGTCAACGCCATGCCGGTGGTCAGCGGATCGCTATCAACAGCAGCCACCGACACCTGCCCCGGAATCAAAAAGCTCACCAACACCGTGATCAGCAGTAACCGCATCAGATGCACGATGATGACTTTGCTCGACGCCTTCTCCGACTCCAGCAAATCGAACACCGCCGCCAAAGCCCCCGGATACACCGCCAGCAGCGCATCGGTGCGATTCCACCCTGCCCCACGCGTCAGCCACCAACCGGCCAGGGCAATCTGCACCGTCAGGCACAGCAGCAACACGCCAAGGCTGGGCAACATGGTCGACGCCGTCGCACTGTCCCACGCTTCGAACATCAGCCCGGTGGCGATGCCCAGGGTGACCTGGATGTAGCCCAAACCATAAGGCGTTGCGGGTACGAAGCCTGATTTAGTGACGACCAGTGCCGTGACAAGGATCGAACCCAACAGCAAACCATGAGGCACACCGAGGGATTGCAACACCGCGCCAAAACCGGCGGCGACCAACAAACACAGAATGGATTTCATATTCGCCTTCCTGGCAATTCAACTGGCTTAAGCGCGCAACCGTCCAATCGCGCGCCGGTACTTCTCGATCCGTTCCAAATCCTCCCAGCTCGGCGAGGCAATCCGCGACAAATCGCTGTTCTCTTCCAGATCCGCCAGTTTCACCACCCGGCCAATCGGGTTCTGCGCCGCGCGATCGACAAAATCCTCATAGGACTCACCCGGTACTTTGGTTACCGACGCAATAGCCGTCAGCACCTCCTCGCTGAAGCCTTCCTTGCGCAAATCATCAAGGCTGATATCGCAATCCTCGACCACATCGTGCAGCACCGCTACGATGCGTTCTTCCAGCGTGGTCATGCGCAGCATTACCTTCAGCGGATGCAGAATTTACGGTGCCCCGCCCTTGTCCACCTGCCCGGTGTGCGCGGTGGCGGCGATGGCGATGGCGATGGCGCGTTCGAGTGTCTGGGTCATGGGGATTTCCTCGGGTTAGACGCCGTAACGGCCGCCAACGTGGATGTTGCGTTTGAGCCAGCCGCCAATCGCTTTCAACCGACCGACCGGCTCGGCGTGTTGCTTGAGAATCATGCCAACTAACGTCGCCTGATCCGCACCAGGATGTGCATCGATCAACTCAGCGACCCAGGCACAATCAGCCTTCTTCAAATGCTCACGCCACTCACCGGGCCAGGCCTCCAGCTCATACAGCGCCAACCAGCGCGCACCGCCCTGCCCACCATGCCCTCCGGCCGTCGACTGTTCGAAGCAGAAAGGCGTGGCCGCTCGGGACAGGTCGATGTTGAAAATGTAGACGTCGTGGGTTGGGTGCTGCGACGTGGGGGCGTTGTTGCGGCTGCCGATTTCGATCATGGGCAATATTCCAATCCTTGGGCCTAGATGTGTCCGATTGTTTCTCAGTCTACGCGAACAGCGCAAATCAAAAACCTGATTGAACCTCCTTCTCCTACGCAATCTCGAAACCATAAGCGCCCAAACATTGATCAGAACCGGCGCCTTCGAAGAGCAAATACCGATGACCATTCGATTCCTGCTTCTGCTCGCCACTTTCTGCGTCATCCCCACCTGCGTCATGGCCGAAGGCTGCGACGTCCAAACCCGTTCTTCCAGCTCCGCCGTGCCTGCCGTATCCGGCCACAGTTGCTATGAGTACGAAGGCACGCCCGTCAACGCCATCGACTGGTCATGCAGCAACGAAAGCAAAGACATGGTCAACGCCGTCAAGAAAAAGGTCCAACAGTGCGACGACCACTATCAGGCCACCTGCATCGCCACCCTCACCCAGGAATCCCTAGCCAACCCGCACTACACCAGCAAGGACAAAAATGCCAAAGCGTTGAATATTCCTGATGGCGCGCAGGTGACCACGTATTACTACGGTGCGGAGAATCTGGGGCAGGCGAAGATTGATTGTGAAAGTGGTGGCGGGCGTTGGAAGGCGAAGTAATGGTTGTTTAGCGCAAAAAAAGAGACACCGCTGGGTGTCCCTTTTTCGTGCATCAACACATTCATTGTGGCGAGGGAGCTTGCTCCCGCTGGGCTGCGAACCGGCCGCTGTACCAACATGCAAAGCCATGATCTGAGATTCGACCGAACTTGAAGTCTGAAAAACGCGTAGGAAAACACCCCTTGTGGCGAGGGGATTCATCCTCGATGGGTTGCGAAGCGGCCCCAAACCGGCGAATTCATTTCTCCAGACACGCCGCACGCACGGATTACGACGACTGCGTCGCCGAGCGGGAGCAAGCTCCCTCGCCACAGGTGTGGGTTTGCGTCCTACAGGCTGGTTGTGGGTGCCGACATTGCGGCCTAGAGTAGCTGTCGCTGACCGCAGTCAGCGAGGGTTTCGCAGCCCTGAAGAGATATGACTAACACCGTCAAACAACAATTCTGGCAAAATTCGCCGGCATTACGTTTTATGGCGGCTGTGTGCGGGAGACTTTCGAGTCTGCCGAGTCTTTGGTCTTTCTCCTCGGTCTGCGAACCCGCTCACAGCCGCCACCCATTTGTTTCGCAGCAGAGAGGTGGCTCTTTTTACTGAGAGGGCTTTTCTAATGACGATCAATAAACCGCTCCACCACTACGCCCACATGTCCCACCCAGCCACGGACCACCCCGTCCTCCTGATCGACGCCGACTCCCCACTTCGCGAACTCCACGCCTGCCTCGCCGAACGCCTCAACGCCGTCCTCAAATACCTCGACCTCATCGCCTGCACCAGCCTTCCCGACTACGCCGAACATGACATCAACACCGTGACCAACATCGCCAGAATCATGGTGCAGGATGTCAGAGACGTGTTTCGGGTAATTGAGCAGCGAGGTTTTGACGCGCCGACTTAATAACCAACACATTACCAAAAGTGCCAACATCATCAGCACACGGCCATCCAATCAGCGATAACGTCGTTGACACTTCAGAAAAATCATTCAATAAAAAAGACATCGGATCGCGCCCGACACCTATTGTTCGCGCAGCATGCATCTGCTGTCCTGGAACCGAATCGGTGCGGAGGAATAACTGGAGATTTGACACCAGAACACGAATGACCTTTCGAGTAATAGCTGGAAACAACAGTATTGACACACTGCTATTACTAATAGCTCTAAAAAACTGTCAATTCTTACAGGTGCCAGACTTTAGATCTCACTCTAATGTGGCGGTGCAGTACGCCCTAACCACCAACAAAAAGGACTGATCATGGACAACTCCCGCAAAAAATCAGCGCTCCTCTCCATCGCCTTCCTCGCAGCAACTGCAATCGGCTACAGCAGCCTATCGATGGCTAGCAATGTAAATACCGACCATTCGGTACGCGGAGTCAAAGCCGTATATGCAGAGGACTGTAAAGAAGCCGATAAACGCGATGGCCGATGCACACAAAGATAAATTTAACTTCAAAATGGATAAGAGAAACCGCAACTCTGCGGTTTCTCTTTCCCTGAATATTTTTCAGACCGAATAAGTTTTTTTCCTCAAAAATTCGCAGGCGTATTCGCACTAATTATCTCAGCCTCATCCGCCCCGATATTCCGGAACTTATGCGGCAACGTCGTCGGAAAGTAATACCCATCCCCGGCATTCAAAACACTCACCGACCCATCCACGGTCAACTCAACAGTCCCGCGCGTAACAAGCCCACACTCTTCACCTTCCGCGTGAACAATCGGCTCTTCCCCGGAGCTCGCGCCCGGTGCGTATTGCTCGCGCAGCAAGCGCATTTGTCGGCTCGGCACGGAGGCGCCGATCAGCAGCAGGCGCAGGCCATGGCGGCCTAGATCGGGCTGTTCGTTGGCGCGGAAGACGTATTGGTGTTCGCGTGGGGGCTGGTCGAAGGTGAAGAAGTCGGCCAGGGACATCGGGATGCCTTCGAGCAGCTTTTTCAGTGAGCTGACGGAAGGACTGACGCGATTCTGTTCGATCAGGGAGATGGTGGCATTGGTCACGCCGCTACGCCGGGCCAGCTCGCGCTGGGAGAGTATGTAGCTTACGCGTACTAGTTTGAGTCGAGAACCCGTATCCATGACTGCCTTATGTGAGAACGACTTAAGGGCGATGGGGGTGGGTGGCGGGTGCCGCGCAGGTCGCGCGGATCACGTTGCTCCCGTGTCCCGGAACCGTGAAAGGCGGCTATTAAATCACGTTTGGTGGTGTTGCTCAGCAGGTTCGATGGATGGTGGGGAAATCGCTACAACGTGCTGATCGTCGGTTTCACCATCGCCGCCCTAGTGCCGGTGCTCGCGCCCACCCTGTTCAAACAATTACCCGAATGGTCGCAGCCGTTCCTGCACAGCAGCGTGGTCATCGCCTGCCTGGTGTCGGTGCTGCTCAATGCCGCGCTCAATGGCGTCAGCGCGCCCGAAACCACCGCCGGTAAATCTGCCTCGCACATCCTCTGACTGGAGCCTGCCCATGACTCAACTTCAAAACATCCTGATTAAAAATCCGCTCGCGGTGATGACCGGTCTGCGCGGCCCGCGTGCCCTACCCGCGTTTGAACCGGTTCACGCCGCAGTTGGCAAGGATCGCTGCAAGGTCAGGCATGGTCGAGTTGCTGCTGTGCGGCGTCACCACCTGCGCCGATCACCACTACCTTTATCACGCCCACGGCAGCACCGAGACCGGTGACTTGCTGTTAGATCTGGCAGATGAGTTCGGTCTACGCTTTGTGCTGTGCCGAGGCGGTGCACTGGAGTCAGCCAGCGCTCATCCGGGCCTCTCGAAAACCGCGCTGCAACCGGAAAGCCTTGAGCAAATGGTCGGCGACATCGAGCGACTGAAATCGCTGTATCACCAGAACACGCCGGATGCGATGCGCCGTGTGGTGATCGCGCCAACTACGCCGACTTTCTCGCTGCCACCGACCTTGCTGCGTGAACTGGCCCATACCGCACGTGGGCTCGGTTTGCACCTGCACACGCACTTGTCCGAAACGCAGAACTACGTGAATTTCTGCCGCGAAAAATACAACTGCCTGCCCGTAGAGTTCGTCGCCGAACACGAATGGCTCGGCCCCGACGTCTGGTTTGCCCACGCCGTGCACCTGCAACCCGGCGAAATCCGCCTGCTCGCGCAGACCGACACTGGCATCTCCCACTGCCCGGTGAGCAATGCGCGCCTCGGTAGCGGCGTCGCACCCGTGGTGGCGGGCGAACCGATCACGGTGAAATACAGCCTGGTCGGCGGGCGTGTGGTGGTGGACAACGGCGTGATTCCGGGGCTGGATATCGAACACATGCGCACGGAGGCGTGGGAAGGCGTGCAGCAGTTGATGAATGTTGACGATTGGCCTTGTGCCCACCGAGTAATCCTGTAGGAACTGGCTTGCCAGCGATGGCGGACTGTCAGTCAAAGCAATGTCAACTGACCCACCGCTATCGCTGGCAAGCCAGCTCCCAAAAAAGCAGGTGCATTAGCCGCTTCCCGATTTCTCGACTAAAGTTACTCCCGCATCGGACAGAGCCCCTGCCAGCCACACCGGGCTCTTGATCAAGGAGAGACTGATGACATCGCGCCCCAACTTCGAACAGACCTACCGCACCTGGTCCAGCCCGATCCTGCTGGAACTGAAAAAACGCGAACACCAGATGGCGCCGGTCGAGCGTCAGGCACTTGAGAATGTATTAGTGGAAAGAAGGTTGCTGGACATTGGCAACCCCGACGGTATTGAGCGCCGTCAGGGCAAGTCAGGATCGTGAATCTGCCAGGTGTGAGGCGCAGCATTTAAGCACGATTGGCGCAGCACACCTGTGGCCGTCATTTGAAGCGCATGGCTCAGATCGGAGAAATTGTCGCGAGCAGGCCGATCAGAATGGTCAGTACCAAAAATCCACCCAGAAAAAACGCCATCTTGTTCATGTTGCTCTCCTCAATGCTGAGTTTGCGGTGCACTGGACGCTTCGGGATGAAGGACTGTCGCGAGTGACCGAACTGCCGGGGCATTTTGAGCGGATGACTGAGCTGGTTACAGAGGCAGATAAAGCAGAAAAATACGGATCAGATGAAGATCTGATCCGTTTGAGCGATTAACCGACATTCAGATCGGCACACAAAGGTCCCGTTTCGTCATGGTTGATCTAGAGTCATTGCCGTCGCATGAAGAACAACAAAAATCCAGGAGTGCAAATGACTGACCTGAACTTGCAACCCAATGTCGCCGAATCCCTGGGAAGTCGGCACGAGATGATTCGCACCGGCGACTTGAGTGCCCTGCCCGGACTGCTTGATCCGCAAGCCGTGTTCCGCTCGCCGATGGCGCACACGCCCTACCCCGGCGCACCGGTGGTGGCGATGATTCTCAACACAGTGTTCGAGGTGTTCGAAGACTTTGAATATCACCGAGAACTGGCGACCGCGGATGGGCTGAACGTGATTCTGGAGTTCAGTGCCAAGGTTGGCGCTAAAGAGCTCAAAGGCATCGACATGATTCGTTTCGATGAACACGGGAAGATTGTCGAGTTTGAAGTGATGGTGCGACCGTTGAGTGGGTTGCAGGCGTTGGGCGAAGAGATGGGACGGCGGGTTGGGGCGTACCTGGCAACCGCAAAAGCCTGAGCACACAACAACCCGGCGGCAGTTAAAGGTTTGGACCACAAAAAAACCCACTGACCGTCGCCGGTTCAGTGGGCTTTGTGTGTCAGGGTTCTAGTTACAGAGCCATGTCACGTGCAGCGTTTTCCTTCGGTGCAGCAGCCTTGTCAGCGGCAGCCTCTGCAGCCGGAGCCACAGCCTGACCGATCACTGGAGGCGTCGGCAGTTCGAGGATCTTGGCGGTGTAAGCCCACTCTGCAGCCACTTTGGCTGGATCGCTGTTCAGCTGAGTGCCGTAGCTTGGAACGATCTGGTGCAGCTTGGTTTGCCATTCTGGGGTGGCGACTTTGTCTTTGAAGACTTTCTGCAGCACGCTCAGCATGATCGGTGCAGCGGTCGACGCGCCTGGCGATGCACCCAGCAGGCCGGCGATGGAGCCGTCTTGTGCAGCAACGATTTCGGTGCCCAGTTTCAGCACGCCGCCAGCGGCTTCATCACGCTTGATGATTTGCACGCGTTGGCCGGCTTGCCACAGGCGCCAGTCTTCGGCTTTGGCGTTCGGGAAGTATTCCTTCAGCGAGTTCATGCGGTCTTCATCCGACAGCATCAGTTGGCCAGCAAGGTACTCGACCAGCGGGTATTCCTTGATGCCGACCTTGGTCATCGGCCAGATGTTGTGGGTCGTGGTGCTGGTCAGCAGGTCCAGGTACGAACCTTCTTTCAGGAACTTGGTGCTGAAGGTGGCGAACGGGCCAAACAGCAGGACGCGTTTGCCGTCCAGAACACGGGTGTCCAGGTGCGGCACAGACATTGGTGGAGAGCCAACCGACGCTTTACCGTAGGCCTTGGCCAAGTGTTGCTCGGCGATGGTCGGGTTTTCCGTCACGAGGAACGAACCACCCACCGGGAAGCCGCCATACTCCTTGGCTTCTGGAATGCCCGACTTCTGCAGCAGGTGCAGTGCACCACCGCCGGCGCCGATGAACACGAACTTGGCGTCGGTTTCGGTTTTGGTGCCGTCTTTCAGGTTTTTGTAGCTGACGCGCCAGGTGCCATCGGCATTCTTGGTGATGTCCTCGACTTCGCTCGACAGTTTCAGATCGAAGTTAGGCTTGGTCTGCAGGTGCGCAGCGAACTGGCGGGTGATTTCACCGAAGTTCATGTCGGTACCCAGCGGGCTCCAGGTGGCCGCGATTTTCTGGTTCGGGTCACGCCCTTCCATCATCAGCGGGACCCACTTCTTGATCACAGCCGGCTCTTCGGAGTACTGCATGCCGGCGAACAGCGGGCTTGCTTGCAGGGCTTCGTAGCGCTTTTTCAGGAACTTGATGTTGTCATCGCCCCACACGAAGCTCATGTGCGGCGTGGTGTTGATGAACGAACGAGGGTTCTTCAGCACACCTTGCTGAACCTGCCAGGCCCAGAACTGACGGGAGATCTGGAACGCTTCGTTGATCTCGACCGCTTTGGGAATCACTACTTTGCCGGTTTCATCTTCCGGGGTGTAGTTCAGCTCAGCCAGAGCCGAGTGACCGGTACCGGCGTTGTTCCAGCCGTTGGAGCTTTCCAGGGCGACGCCGTCAAGACGCTCGACCATTTCCATCGACCAGCTTGGTTCCAGCTCGTTGATCCACACACCCAGCGTGGTGCTCATGATGCCGCCGCCGATCAACAGCACATCAACTTTCTTTGCCTCTTCCGCCTGAGCGGACGACAGCCCCATCGACAAAGCCAGCCCTAGCAAGGCTGTGTTCACTTTCTTAAACATCCGTTGCACCTATGATAAAACGCCTTCCGCCCGCCGCTGTTATCTGCATGCGATCCGCTTTGATGACGCTCAGGCTGGCGTCGCAGATTCCGGCACACTTCAATTTTGACGGGTGGGCACACAAGGCCGACATGCTGCATCGACCTCAGTTAATGTCCCTTCTGAACTGACTTTTTATCATTATTGGCTTCAGCTACTTGAGCGACAGGGATTCCGTCAGCCCGCCCGAAGGCAAGCAAACTGAATAAGGTCAAACCAAGTCGGCGCGCAGAATATCACGTCAGGGCAAACCCGGGCGTCTGTTCCTGACTTGATAGTCTTTTGTGCTCAGGGACTTATCGGCCGTCTGATACTGAACATGACACCGGTGAGGGCCAGTGATTGTGGGTGGGGCGCGGGCGTTCAGGTGTTGATGTTGTGAATACGCCCGTGTTGACACAGCAAAACCCTGTGGGAGCGGGCTTGCCCGCGAGGGCGTCAGTCCAGCCACCTCACGGGCAGGGCTCTACCCCACTGTCATAACCGAAACCGATCCACCGACTGCGCCAATTGTCCCGCCAGCGTCGACAGTTCATCCGTGGTGTCGGCGGTTTGCCCGATCACCCGGCTATTGCCCTCGGACATTCCCGCAATCATTTCCACTTGATGGGCAATCTCATTGCTGGCCTGGCTTTGCTCGCCAATGGTGCGGGTTATGTCGTTGACCAGTTGCGTGGTGCTCAACGTCGCCTCAAGGATCTCGCGGATCGCGCGCTCGACATCGGCCGTCACCGCCATCCCCTTATCGACCTGAGCCACACCGGCCTCCATGCTGCTGACCGCCTCACGGGTGCTGTGCTGGATGCGCGCAACCATTGTGGCGATTTCCTGGGTGGAGGCGCTGGTCCGGGCAGCAAGGTTGCGCACTTCGTCAGCCACCACCGCAAAGCCCCTGCCCTGTTCGCCTGCCCGAGCGGCTTCGATTGCGGCGTTGAGCGCCAACAGATTGGTCTGATCGGCAATACTCTTGATCACCTGGATGATATTGAAGATGCCCTCGGAGTCCTGATCCAGGGTGCGGATGACCTGCGCCGACTGCTGCGCAGAGCGGGCGATGTCGTCCATGTCACTGACCACTTGATGAATCACACCACCCCCCTCCTTGGCCAGGGCTTCGGCCTGATTGGCCATGCCCAGTGCGCGCTGGGCATGGCGAGTGATTTCCTCGATGCTTGCGGTCATCTGGCTGGCCGCTGCGGCCATGGTCCCCGCGGCGACACTTTGTTGCTGGCTGCTGTCGGCGACCTGATGACAGCCGTGGCTCAACTTCGCGCTCATGCCGCTGACGCCGTGGGCGTTGCGCCGCACGACATCGATCATGTCGCGTAGATCCCGCTGCATGGTCGCCAGCGTTCGGATCAAGGCACTGGCCTCGTCCTTGCCGGTCGGTTCGGCAATCGGTTCGCTGAGGTTGCCGTGGGCGATACTTTCGGCGATGCGGCTGGCGGATTTCAGTGGCCCCGTGATGCTCAACATCACCCAGCGCCCCTGCACCAGCAGCAACAACAGACTGGCAACCAGCACCGCTGCGAGCGCGAGATTGGCGTTGCGGATCGCCGCCTCGGTGCCCTCGGCGGTCTGCCGGGTATTGGTTTCGATCAGCTCGCTTAAAGCCGCCATTTGCGTTTCGAGCTGACTGAACGCCGTGTTGAACGTCCCGAGTTCCTGCTGCGCCGCATCCGGGCTGTCGAGCGCCAACCCGACAATCCGCTCACCCGCGTTGATGTACGTATCGAGACTCGGTTTGACCTGCTCCAGTGCGCTACGCAGGGTCGGGTTGATCGGCAATTTGAGGTTCTCATCGAGCACCTCACGAAAATGCCCGGCATGTTCATTGATCGAATCGCGCACTTCGGCCGCCGTGTCGGCACTTTTGCCCAACCCCACCAGCATTGCCGAATAGACATCGGCGCGCAGGGCGTCGTGCATCATGTCGGCCTCCATGTGGTTACGCAGCGCACTCATGCTGACGGCATTGTCGCTGACCGCCGACGCCATTCTCAGGTTGCCGATGTAACTGACCAGACTCACGATCAAGGCTGTCAGCAGGCTGGTCGCAATCAGCAACACCAAACGCAGTTTGATCGACACTTTCCAGTCCTCCCTGGGCACGCGTAATTGCGCTCGTCAGGGTTTGAGTTAAGCCTATTTGCGCGCGAATGCAGCCAGCACGCTGCCAACTGACGAGGCCGATGAAAAACACTGGCAAACGCTCAGGATTGTTCACCGCACGGAACTCCCTCCCACTGCGCCCCTCTCACACTATGTAGTACTTCCCTTTTGCTTCGCGCTTGTGGAGGAATACCGTCATGCGCAAGTCAGTCCTCATTTCTTCTTTACTTTTGTGCCTGCCCGTCGGTTCGGCGCTGGCCCGCGTTGATGCGGGTGATGTCGCCACCTCGGCAGGTGTCTCCGCGTCGCTGTACTCGACCTTCAAGGATCACAAAATGGTGATTCCGGCCCGTGACGACTTGTCTGCATTTGTCGCCAGTGGCGGGGCCATTCGTGGGGTTTATCTTGAGTCGGTGCTGCAACAGGTTCGCCAGGACAATCCAGGCATCAACGCCAGCGATGAAGACCTCGCCAACGCGATTCTGGTGCATTACGAAGGCCTGAATCAGTAGCTGCCTGGGATGAAGCGGCCGATGGATGGCACCTGACAGCGCATAGGCAAAATTGTCCGCCGGCCTCTATGATGGAGGCCATGACGACTTCTGCGCCGTTGCGCTCACCCTGCCCGCCCGGCGCCTGCATTTGCGGGCGCGATCCGTTGCTGGAGACGCCCGGCTCGGATTTGCGCATCCTGCGCCTGACCCGCGAGGAAGAAAAACGCTTGCTCGCGCGTCTGGAAAGGCTCAAAGACCTTGCCGATCTAAAGCACCTGCAACAACGCATGTATGAGCAACTGGGTATCCGCGTCGAGGTCGTGCCCGGTTTCAACGAAGTGCGGACCATGCGCGGCATCGCCATTCACATCGATGAATTACCCGGCCTGTGCCGCAAGACCCGGCAGGCAATCCCGGCGGCGATTCGCCGGGGGTTGGAGAGTCACCCGCAAATCGCTTTCGAACTGCTCAACGCCCATGACTTGCTGCGCGACACCTGATCGTGGCTTCATGCCGCCCCGTTTATGCATCTGGGCGGGACCGGATTTGGCTTTGGTCTATTGATTGTGCGTCAGGCCACACCCTTGGCCTGCTGCTCCAGGTGCACCTGCAAATCGGGATCGATCTGCAACGCCGCCGCCAGTTCGTCCAGATAACGGCGTTCGGCGTCTTGCTGATCGTCCACCAGCATCACGCTGGCCAGGTACATTTCGGCGGCCACTGCCGGATCGCCCTGCGCTGACTGGGCCACTTCAGCGGCATCCAGTGGTTTGGCGACTTCGGCATCCAGCCATTGCTGCAATTGCGGATCATCGGTGTGTTTGCCGATTTCGCTGACGATCATTCGTTTTTCAGCTTCGTCGATGCGCCCGTCAGCCTTGGCTGCCGCGATCAGTGCGCGGAGCACGGCATGGCTGTGCTCTTCAATGTCTGGCCCGGCGAGCAGGTTGGCCGTTTGTGGCGTTTGTAATGGCGCGGCGCTGGCCTGGCTGCGTTGCCAGGCTTGATACGCCTGGTACGCCATCATCCCCAGCGACGCCAGCGCAGCGTAACGGGTGCCGCCGGAACGGCTTTGAGTACCGCCCCCTGCACCCAGTGCGCCACCCAATACGCCGCCCAAACCACCAGCGCCACCGCTCCCCAGCAAGCCACCGAGCAAACCGCCCAACCCGCCAAGCCCGCCGGCCGCTGAGCCTGCGCGGGTACCCGAGGAGTCCGCGCCGCCAAGCAGACCGCCCAGCAACCCACCGAGGCCACCCAGACCATCATCGGCCGAGGTGCCACTTTGTTGTCCCGCCGAGGCTCGGCCTCGCAGCAGTTGTTCAAGCAAATCACTGGTGTTCATGACGTCGTCCTCAGGCATAGGGATTGACTGCGTCTGGCAACGATAGACCGCTGCGGCCATTGCGCCAACACCGTTGGGCTGCTGCCAAATACGCTGGCAGATTTCGCCCGCGTATTTTTTCCGCGGCCAGCTAAGATTCAAGGAGGGTGAACCTTATCCCGGCCAGACCGGTCGATAGCTGCAACCCCGACCCGGTTTGCCGGCGCCCTTTGCCCGAGGGTGGTACCCGGCTTGCTTCACTTTCTGGAGAACGCCCCCGTGATATCGACCGTCCACCTTGCCAGGCTCAAGGCCTGGGGCGCCCATGGTTTTACCGCGACCGGCGTGGTCACCGCGTTCCTGGCCACCCTTGCGCTGCTGGAAAATCAGCCAACCCATTGCCTGATGTGGCTGGGTGTGGCGCTGATCGTCGACGGCCTCGACGGCGCGCTCGCACGCAAGGTCAATGTGCAATCAGTGTTGCCCAGCTTCGACGGTTCGATCCTTGACCTGGTGATCGATTACCTGACGTACGTCTTCATTCCGGCACTGTTTATCTATCGCTATATTCCCCTGCCCGATTACACGCTGCTGCTGACGGTGTCGCTGATTCTGGTGTCGTCGCTGTTCTGTTTCTGCAACGTCAACATGAAGAGCAAGGACAACTATTTCGTCGGTTTCCCCGCCGCGTGGAATGTGGTTGCTCTGTGCCTTTACATCATCGGCCCCGGCCCGTGGATCACCTTGGTGACCGTGATCGGTCTGGCGCTGCTGACGGTGACGCGGATGAAATTCCTGCACCCGTTTCGCGTACGCCGTTTCATGCCGATCAACATTGCGGTGACGGCAATCTGGCTGCTGTGCAGCCTGTCACTGGTGCTCAATCACCCGGTGATCAATCCGATGGTGATGGCTTTGTGGCTGCTGATGTCGGCTTACTTTCTGGGGATCTGTATCTGGCGGACGGCGCTGGAGTGGCTGGATCGATCCCCTGTGAAATAAGCCATTGCACACGGTGGGCGCGGGCTTGCCCGCGGATGTGGTGGGTCAGTCCAAGATGTTTCGACTGATTTACCGTATTCGCAAGCAAGCACGCTCCCACAGGGGAAGTCGCTTGAACGCGGACTAGCGTTTGGTAATGACCACTTCCAGATACTCACTCGGCACCACCAGCGAGTCCTCCCCCGCCCGATTCGACCGGTTGAGCAAATCCGCCAGATCACTCTCCAGCGCCTGACAGCTTTGCGGCGGCAGCGCTGCGAACGCTTTGTGCATCGGCCCATACCAATGGCGAAAGATGTCGATGAAGTGCGCCGCCGAGCGATAGCGAAAATTGAAGGTTCGGCGAGTCACCTGCACCACAAAATCGTGATCATCGAAGTGCTGGTGCAGCCACGCCTCCGTGCCCCAGTTTGACGGCGACTGGGCAATCGCTGGCGGTGGCAGATGGCGGCCCAGGGTTTTGAACATTTGGCCAACGAAGCCTTCCGGCGTCCAGTTCGCCAGGCCGATCCGCCCGCCCCGGCAACAGACCCGCGCCAGTTCGGCGCCGGCCTTGGCTTGATCAGGAGCGAACATGACCCCGAATGTCGACAGCACCGCGGCAAAACTGCCGTCGGCGAACGGCAATGCTTCAGCGTCGGCCACCTCAAACGTCACCTCCAGATGCTCGGCCCGGGCGCGATCCTGTCCACGTTCAAGCAGTGCCGCGACGTAATCGGTCGAGGTCACCAGACAGCCCCGGCGTGCCGCCGCCAGCGTCGCATTGCCGTTGCCGGCAGCAACATCCAGCACGGCTTCATCGCAGCGCAGGTCGCAGGCCTCAGCGAGGTTCTCGCCAACGATTTGCAACGTGGTGCCGATCACGGCGTAATCACCACTGGCCCAAGCGACTTTTTGGCGTTCCTTCAAAGCAGTCAGATCAATCGGGCTACCCATGAAGTCGAACTCCGCTAGAGATGAGTACCGGCATCATTCGGCGGTGGTCGGGTCGATAACCGTCACTACCCGCGCCACGCTGTTGGCCGGGAATCCACCGAGCCTGGCGTGCTCGCGCACCTGTGCTTCATCGGGGGCGATGTACACGCAGTAGATTTTGTCGGCCGTGACATAGCTTTGCAGCCACTGCACCTGAGGCCCGAGTTCGCGCAACACCTGACAGGACGTTTGCGACACGGCTTTGAGTTCTTGCTCCGACAGCTTACCGGCCCCTGGAATCTCGCGTTCAATCACGAATTTCGGCATGGCAACCTCGCGTTCTTATTGTTGTTCGGATTCATTGGCAGGGCCTACAGCCGCCCGGCTCGACTACTATCGCGCCGAGCCTGTCCGACGTCTTTGCCGATCGTCCGGCAAGCCAGCAAAACAGGGGCTTTGCCGATGAGTGGTGGGAATCTGTCAAGGCATTGAAACACCTTCGGCCTTGCCAGCATTCAAGGATCGGTTTCTGATGCGCAATCACCTTCGCAATGGACTGAAGCGATGTCACGGCGTCTCGATTGGCTAGCTCGGCACCTGCATCACCGCGCCACCTTTCCTGAAGGCCAAGGCAACGGTGACGAGGCCTGCCTGATCGCCCTCGACGGTGAACGTCTGGGTGGCGGTGCGGCACAAACTTACTGGGAGGTACCATGACACTGCTGGAATCCGTCACCCACGTGTGTACACGTCTGGCGCCAGGTGGCTGGCATTCGCTGATGCTGGCGCATGGCCTGGATATTCTCGCCGTGCCGCTGGATGCCGAACTGAAAAAACCACTGACCGTCGACCGCTCGCTGGCCGGCTTTGCGGATTTCTCCTCTGGCGGCAGTCGTGCGATTGAAGCAGCAGCACCGGCCCGCAGCCTGCTTTATCACGCACTGGCCTCGCCACAAGTCACGCTCGACGAAACCGGAAAAGCGCTGCAGATTTTTCCAACCGCAGGCGAAGTTGAGAGCGTTCTGGACTATGTCTACGGCATCCGCCCGCCAACACTCGATGACCTGCAACAGCGGGCTCAGGGTGCGCCATTGGCGCTAGTCGCGTTTGCCAGTGAATATCGCTGCGCTGGCGACACCGTCAAAGGCGAGCATGCAGACCTGTGCTTCTCTCGCACGGGCATTGCCCGTGTGGGCACCGACCCCGCGCTTTATGACGCCAGATTGCGCAGCTTTATGCCTTCCGTGCATGAAGACGCACATGGCATCCGGGTAATGCCTGTACGCTACAGCGCCTACATCGCCATGCAACTCGAGGGCGACGCCGAGCGCTTCGGGCCGATGGACTTCCAGGCAGATGTCGACCCCGGGCTGGACTTCTGGGTGCCGTTGCACAAGGTATTCAATGGCCCGGAGTGTCTGGCCGACATGGATTTGACGTTGAGGCTGGACAACCATCAGATCAACGAAAAACTGCGGCACATTCATTTGCGTCACACCGGCACCGGTTGGCAGGAACCCGAGATCAGTCGGCCGCCCTTTGTCATCACCGAGGGGCTGGCCGACTGGGCGAACACCACGGATCTGGGACCCGGCCTGCTGCTGCCACAGGTCAGGCCCCGACTGGTCGAGCCGGTCGAGTTTGAGGGGCAGCCGCTGTCCTTTCTGCTGCCGCCCAACACCTCCGGCATGGTGCATGGTCGTCACAAGGTCGAAGCGGACGGCAGCATCGTCGACCTGAACGACCACGAAGGTGTGGAGGAACGGGTTCGTCTGGGCGGGTATCAAGCACTGCACTACCACGACGGTACGGCGGATGGCTGGGTTCGAGCGCGATGCGAGGTTCTCGAGAAGCTTTTGCCAACGGTGGCGGCGTATTCGGTGATCGGCCCTCCGGATTTTTTCCCGCTGTGCACCCAGCGCAAGCTGTTGCACTGGGCGGATGAGCAACCCGTCTTCCCCGCACCGGATATCTGGCACGCTCGACTGGAGGCGTTATCCAACGTCCGTTACTGCGCCAATCTGGACTTGAAAGACCAGGTGTTCTCACCGCTGGACCGCGGTGTTACGGCGATTGTTGCCCTGCCGACTGAAACAGGGTCTTCGCACCCGCGCCAGACAGCGTCCGCCGTCTCGCGCCCGACCTCGCTGCCCGATGGCGCGGCCGGGGTTTTCGGCCCTGGATGGGAAGTAGGCTGGGTTCGCCTGCGTGGCGCGGACGATGCCTGGATCAACATCCTCGCCGGTTATCAGATGGCGAGCCCTTTTCCCGAAGACGCCAAAATCTGTGCGGCTCTGGGCTCTTTCTGGCCAGGGGTGGCGCCAGATTCGGCGCGTATCTTCGAGCCGCGCTCAAGCCTGCACACCGTTATCCCACTGACCGATCAGGAAACCGGCCAGGAGGGTGGCATGGCCTGGGATAACCAGCCCCCCCCCCCGGCTGATACCGCACGAGGATCGTGTGATCGTTCAGTACCGTGCCTACGCCCATGCCGATTACACACAAGTGGCCCTCGATCACCGCTTCTGCGTGCAACAGACCGGCAGCACCTCACAATCGGCGTATGAAAACCGCGTACTGTCGATGTATCGGGTGTACACCGTGCTCGGCGCCGCCAATGACAAACCGCTGCGCAACAGGTGGCCGGTGTTGTCCTTCCTCGAAGTAAAGCAGCCCAATGGCGAAGTGGACGCCGCACAGCAGCAAACCGGCATCACGCTTCACGGCTGGATTCATCGCTACTTGATGTTTGAACGCGGCGCTATCTGGACGCCGGAAGGTGACTTCAAGTTGCGCAATGTCGAGGTCAAGCAGCAGGTGACTTTTCTCGTCAGCGCCGAAGCAATCCTGATCAAGCGCGAAGACACGCCATGGCAGATTGCTGTTGAAATGCTTTGATGTGGTAGTGGTCGGCGCCGGCCCTGCCGGATGTGCCGCAGCAATCAGTTGCGCCCAGCGCGGCTTGCGTGTGGCACTGATCGAACGTCAGCGCTTCCCAAGGTTTCGCCCCGGTGAGAGCCTGCACCCGGGCATTGAACCGCTTCTGCAACAACTGGGCGTGAATACGCTGTTGTTACATCAGCAAGCCATGCGCTTTGCCGGCCACTGGGTGCAATGGAACGGGCCGGCGCGTTTCCACGCTTTGGGTAGCGATGAACACGGTCCATGGCGGGGTTTTCAAATGGCCAGAGCGCAACTGGATGCGACATTGTTGCGCCAGGCCGAAGAGCTCGGGGTGACAGTGCACCAACCATGTCAGGCCCGGCACGTCCTCAAGCAGGACAATCGCATCGTTGGGCTGACTACCACTCACGGGCCGTTTTCTACCTCCTGCCTGATCGATGCCAGCGGAGCAGCGAGTTGGTTGAGTCGCCAGCTCCACCTCAAAACCCAAGTGTGTTCACCGCCAATGGTGGCTCGCTACGGCTATCTGCAAGGCTGTATCGCGCCTTATGAAACCGCGCCGCACTTGCTGGCCCATGCCACAGGCTGGACATGGATTGCGCAAGTCCAGAAACAACGGCTGCACTGGACACACCTGGACTTCGAAACACCCCGTTCAGCCCCACAAAAAGACGTTAGCCGAATGCTTCCCCAGGCACTGCAAACACTGCCACCCATCGGCCCGATTCGCGGTGCCGACGTGACCTGGCGGATCAGCACCGCAGCGGCCGGCACCGGATATTTCATGGTGGGCGATGCCGCCAGCGTGCTCGATCCGGCCTCTTCGCATGGCGTACTCAAAGCCTTGATGACGGGCAGGCAGGCAGCGCAAGCAGTGTTCGATTGCCTTCGCCAACCGGCGTTGCAAGCATCGGCGCAAACGCACTATTGCCAATGGCTGAACCATTGGTTCGAACGTGACAGTGAACAACTCCGCCATTTCTACCGCCAACACCCGTACCCTCCCCGGTGGTTGACCGAGACCTGAATCAGGCGACGTCGGCCACTGCCCTCACCCCAACCATTAACCGACCTGTTTGTTCAGTGTCAGTCTCGCAAACGCAGCTAGACTCAAACAGTACCCAGTCGAGGGGGACGCAGGACTCAGGCTGTGCCCTGCCCGTTTCCATGACCACCGCCCGGTGGCGCATGCCTCGACCCTCAACGCCGCCGGACTGTGATCCTGTTTCAGGAGCACACCTGATGGACGAGGCCCGACTCAACGACTTCATGGGCAAACTGGTCAACGACATGGGCGGCGCGGCGATGCTGGCCAATGTCATCGTCGGCGAAGAACTCGGGCTCTACCGGGCGATGGCCGACAGTCAGCCGATCAGCCCCGAAACCCTCGCCACAAAAACCCGCTGCAACCCGCGTCTGGTACGCGAATGGCTCAGCGCGCACGCCGCCTCCGGCTACATGGAGCACCACGACGGCCAGTTCCGCTTACCGGAAGAACAGGCCCAGGCGCTGGCCGTCGAAGACTCGCCGGTGTACATCGCTGGCGGCCTCGGGGTGGTAGCGTCGTTTTTCCATGACAAGGACAAACTGGTCAAAGCCATGCGCAGTAACGGCGCCCTGCCCTGGGGTGATCATCATCCGTGCATGTTCACCGGCACGGAACGCTTCTTCCGCCCCGGCTATAAAGGTCACTTGATCGCCGAATGGTTACCGGCCCTGGACGGTGTGGTCCCCAAGCTCGAGACCGGTGCGAAAGTCGCCGACATCGGCTGCGGCCACGGCGCCTCGACGGTGATCATGGCTCAGGCGTTTCCCAATTCGCGCTTCGTCGGCTACGACTATCACGCACCGTCGATCACCGTTGCCTCCCAACGCGCCGAAGAAGGTGGTGTCAGCATCCGGGCGAAATTCTTCGAGGGCTCGGCAAAAAGTTACCCTGGCAATGACTACGACCTGATCTGCTATTTCGACTGCCTGCACGACATGGGCGACCCGGTCGGCGCCGCACGCCATGCCTACGACGCGTTAAAAGACGACGGCACGGTGTTACTGGTCGAACCGTTTGCCAACGACACGCTGGACGACAACATCAACGCGGTCGGGCGTTTGTTTTATGCCGCATCGACGTTCATTTGCACCCCGAACTCCCTGTCCCAGGAGGTTGGCCTGGGCCTCGGTGCGCAGGCCGGTGAAGTGCGTCTGCGCAAAGTGTTTGCCGAGGCTGGCTTCAAGCGGTTCCGGCGAGCGACGCAAACGCCGTTCAACCTGATTCTGGAGGCGCGCAAGTAAGCAGCGCGTATCGCGTGCTAACCTGCTGGCACCGTCCTCCCCGGAGCGCTGACCATGCTCGACAGCCCGATCCGCGAACACTTCGACACGCTGCAACAAGCGATGGCCGAAGGCGACTTTCTGGTACTGACCGGCGCCGGCATCAGCACGCCGTCGGGTATCCCGGATTACCGCGACAGTGACGGTGTGCGCCGTGGACGCCAGCCGATGATGTATCAGGAATTTCTCGCCGCCCCAGAATCACGCCGCCGCTATTGGGCGCGGGCGATGCTCGGCTGGCCGCGTGTGCGCCAGGCGCGACCGAATGCGGCGCACGAAGCGCTGGCCCATTTGCAGACGCAGGGGCGGATCAGCGGCTTGATTACGCAGAATGTCGACACCTTGCACGATCAGGCCGGCAGTCCTGACGTCATCGAATTGCACGGCAGTTTGCATCGGGTGCTGTGCCTCGATTGCGGACAGCGAAGTGAGCGCGATGCGATACAGCGGTTGATGGAAATGCACAACCCGTACCTGGCCGGCGTCGATGCGGTGCAGGCGCCGGACGGCGATACCCTGCTCGACCCGGCGTTCGAAGCACGTTTTCAGGTACCGCTTTGCCCTCATTGCGCAGGGGAGCGAATGAAACCGGACGTGGTGTTTTTCGGTGAGAACGTCGCGCAACACACGGCGGAACGGGCCATGACAGCGGCGCGAAATGCGGCAGGAATGCTCGTGGTGGGTTCTTCGTTGATGGCCTATTCGGCGTTTCGCCTGTGCCGGGTCATCGCGGATCGCGGCAAGCCGTTGCTGGCGATCAACCTGGGCAAGACCCGGGCGGATGATTTGCTGGATTTGAAGGTTGAAGGGTCGTGCGAGCAACTTTTGCCCCTGCTGACACAACGCCTGACCACCTGAACACGCACAGCCCGTTTTCACAGGGTCAGTATTTTTCCCTCAAAATATCGAACAACGCCTGCGCCGCCGCCGACAGTTCATTGCCCGGTTCGGTCAGCACGCCAATCGCCCGTTCCACCGAGTCATTCAACGTCAGGCACCGGGCTCCCAGTTCCTGCATCTGCTCGGCACACAACGCCGGCACCGCACTGACTCCCAGCCCACTGGCAACCATCCGCCCGACCGTCGACAGTTGATGGCTTTCGAATTCCACCGGTAGCTTCATGCCGCGAGCCTGCAAATGTTCTTCGAGCATCACCCGCACGGTCGACGGCCGCTGCAAGGTAATGAACGGCTCGAGCAACAAGGTCTGCCAGTCAATCTCGGTGCGTGCGGCCAGCGGTGACTCCTGCGAGACCACCGCCACAAACCGATCCATATAGAGCGGTGTAAATGTCATCGAGGTGTTCTGCATCGGTTCGAACGCCACGCCCAACTCCACTTGCCGGTCGCGGACCATTTCCAATACTTGCTCGTTGATCACGTCGTTGACCGTGACGCTGACGTTCGGATACCGCGCCCGAAAGGTCTTGAGGATCGGCGGCAGCAGATTTCCGGCAAACGACGGCATCGCCGCCAGCGTGACTCGCCCGCGTTGCAGGCTGAAGCGTTGGCGCATTTCGTCTTCGGCGTTGTCCCAGTCGGCAATCAGGCGCCGAGCCAGCGGCAGCAAGGATTCACCCTCCGCCGTCAGCGCCACATTGCGGGTGTTGCGGCTGAACAGACGCCCACCGAGCCCCTCTTCCAGGGCTTTGATGGTCAGGCTCAGCGCCGATTGCGACAGGTGCAACCGCTCGCAGGCGACGGCAAAACTCAGGCTTTGGGCCACGGCGAGGAAGGCGCGGATCTGCTTGATGGTCATGAACGCTATGCTTCCGTATCAGAATCCAATGGATTATTGATCTTTATCAATCAATCAACCTTAAAAATCAACTTAACAAATATATCCTTCAGCGAGACACTCCAGTCATTCGGCTAGCCAGCCGCCCGCAAATAATAAAAGAGGTGCATATGGCAGGTTTCGACAAGCGCGTGAGTTCCTACGAGGAAGCCCTGGCCGGGCTTGAGGACGGCATGACCGTCATCGCCGGCGGCTTTGGTCTGTGTGGCATTCCGGAAAACCTGATCGCCGAGATCAAGCGCAAAGGCACCCGCGACCTCACCGTCGTGTCCAACAACTGCGGCGTCGATGGCTTTGGTCTCGGCGTACTGCTGACCGACCGCCAGATCAGCAAAGTCGTTGCCTCCTACGTCGGCGAAAACAAGCTGTTCGAAGAGCAACTGCTCAAAGGCGAAATCGAAGTCACCCTGACCCCGCAAGGCACCCTCGCCGAAAAAATGCGCGCAGGCGGCGCCGGCATTCCGGCCTTCTTCACCGCCACCGGCGTCGGCACCCCGGTCGCCGAAGGCAAGGAAGTACGCGAATTCAACGGTCGCAAGTACCTGATGGAAGAGTCCATCACCGGCGACTTCGCCATCGTCAAAGGCTGGAAAGCCGACCATTTCGGTAACGTCATCTACCGCCACACCGCGCAGAACTTCAACCCGCTGGCCGCCACTGCCGGCAAGATCACCGTGGTCGAAGTCGAAGAAATCGTCGAACCCGGCGAACTCGACCCCTCGCAGATCCACACACCGGGCATCTACGTCGACCGGGTCATTTGCGGCACGTTCGAAAAGCGCATCGAACAGCGCACCATCCGCAAATAATCCAGGCTGACGGAGAATAAAAACATGGCACTTTCCCGCGAACAAATGGCTCAGCGCGTCGCCCGCGAAATGCAGGACGGCTACTACGTGAACCTTGGCATCGGCATTCCGACCCTGGTCGCCAACTACATCCCCGAAGGCATGGAAGTCATGCTGCAATCGGAAAACGGCCTGCTCGGCATGGGACCTTTTCCGACAGAAGAAACCATCGACGCCGACATGATCAACGCCGGCAAACAAACCGTGACCGCGCGCATTGGCGCGTCGATCTTCAACTCCGCCGAATCCTTTGCGATGATCCGCGGCGGTCATGTCGATCTGACCGTTCTGGGCGCGTTCGAAGTGGACGTTGAAGGCAACATCGCCTCGTGGATGATTCCCGGCAAACTGGTCAAGGGCATGGGCGGCGCCATGGACCTGGTGGCGGGCGCAGACAACATCATCGTCATCATGACTCACGCCTCCAAGGACGGTGAGTCCAAACTGTTATCCAAGTGCAGCCTGCCACTCACCGGTGCTGGGTGCATCAAGCGGGTGCTGACCGACCTCGCCTATCTCGAAATCGAGAACGGTGCGTTCATTCTCAAAGAACGTGCGCCGGGCGTCAGCGTCGAAGAGATCGTCGCCAAAACCGCCGGTAAACTGATCGTGCCTGACCACGTACCGCAAATGCAGTTCGCTGCCCAGTGAGGAATTCGAAAATGCAAGACGTCGTCATTGTTGCCGCCACGCGTACCGCGATCGGCAGTTTCCAGGGCTCTCTGGCCAGCGTTAGCGCGGTTGATCTGGGCGCGGCGGTGATCCGCCAGTTGCTCGAACAGACCGGGCTGGACGGGGCGCAGGTTGATGAAGTGATCATGGGCCAGGTGCTGACGGCCGGCGCCGGCCAAAACCCGGCGCGTCAGGCAGCGATCAAGGCTGGCTTGCCTCACGCCGTGCCGGCCATGACCCTGAACAAGGTCTGCGGCTCAGGCCTCAAGGCCCTGCACCTCGGCGCACAGGCCATCCGTTGCGGCGACGCTGACGTGATCATTGCCGGTGGCCAGGAGAACATGAGCCTGTCCAACTACGTGATGCCGGGCGCACGCACCGGTCTACGCATGGGTCATGCGCAAATCGTCGACACCATGATCAGCGATGGCCTGTGGGATGCGTTCAACGATTACCACATGGGCATCACTGCCGAGAATCTGGTCGACAAATACGACATCAGCCGCGAACAGCAGGACGCCTTCGCGGCCGCCTCGCAGCAAAAAGCAGCCGCAGCCATCGAGGCTGGGCGCTTCGTTGATGAAATCACCCCGATCCTGATTCCGCAGCGCAAGGGCGATCCGGTCGCGTTCAAGGTTGATGAACAGCCACGCGGCGAAACCACTGCCCAATCCCTGGCGAAACTGCGTCCGGCCTTCAAAAAGGACGGCAGCGTCACCGCCGGCAATGCTTCATCGCTCAACGACGGCGCGGCCGCCGTGATCCTGATGAGCGCCGAAAAAGCCAAAGCGCTCGGCCTGCCCGTGCTGGCGACCATCGCCGCTTACGCCAACGCCGGTGTTGACCCGGCGATCATGGGCATCGGCCCGGTCTCAGCCACCCGCCGCTGCCTGGACAAGGCGGGCTGGTCGATTGAGCAACTGGATCTGATCGAAGCCAACGAAGCGTTCGCCGCACAATCGCTGGCGGTGGCCAAGGATCTGCAATGGGATCTGGACAAGGTCAACGTCAACGGCGGCGCCATCGCCTTGGGTCACCCGATCGGCGCCTCGGGTTGCCGCGTACTGGTGACCTTGCTGCACGAAATGATCAAGCGTGATGCGAAAAAGGGCCTGGCGACCCTGTGCATCGGAGGCGGCCAAGGCGTCGCTCTGGCACTGCAACGCGCATAAAGAGCAATACAGACAGCGGGCGGATCCACGACATCCGCTCGCTGTCTCCTACCCTGGATCGGCGACAGACCCAAATCTCGTATCCACCACCATCCCCCTGTGGGAGCGGGCTTGCTCGCGAAGGCGTCCGGCCAGCCAACATCTCCGGCGACTGACACACCGTTTTCGCGAGCGACAGCGGGTCAGCCCCGCCAGCAAAGCTCTAAGGCTTGCGCAGCAAATACGTATCCATGATCCACCCATGCTCAGCCCGCGCGGCCTTGCGCACCTGCTCGATTTGATCCGCGACCTCCCCGAGTTTGCCGCTGATGAGAATTTCATCCGGCGTTCCCAGGTAAGCCCCCCAGTAAATCTCGGTCTGCGGATCGGCTACCCGGTGGTAGGCATCTTCGGCATCAAGCATGACCACCAGACTGTCCGCATCACTCACCTGCCCTGCCGCCAAACGCCGGCCCGTGGAGATTTCAATCGAGCGACCAATTGTGTTCAACGGCACTTTGTGCTGCGCTGCCAATGCCTGAACGCTGGTGATGCCGGGGATCACTTCGAACTCGAACTCACAGGCACCGCACGCCAGAAGCGCCCGCAGGATACGAACGGTACTGTCGTACAAAGCCGGATCGCCCCACACCAGAAAACCGCCGCACTGGCCGTCAACCAGCTCTTGATTGATCAGCCGTGCAAAGATTTGCTGCTTCGCCCGGTTCAAATCATCAATGCTGGTGGCGTAGTCCGCGTCGCCACGCTCACGCTCCGGGCTGTGGACTTGGGCGAAGCGGTAGGCGGGATCCGTGATGTAGCGCTCGCAGATCTCGCGGCGCAGATCCATCAACTTGTCCTTGCTCTGGCCTTTGTCCATCAAAAAGAACACATCCACCCGATTCAGCGCCTTCACCGCTTGCATCGTGATGTAGTCCGGGTTGCCAGCGCCAATGCCGATGACCAGCAGTCGTTTCATCAGACAGCGCCTCCATCATCGAGACTGGGCAGACGCAGGCGCCAGCGCTCGGTGAAACGCAGTTCGACCACTGACAGTGGCTCGACATCGATGTCATGAAAGGCCGAGCCGCGCATCATCTGGATCAACGCGGCGCGGATGATAAACGGATGGGTCACTGCCACGACGTGTCCCGGCGTGGTTTGCAAACTGACCAGCCATGCCGCCACTCGCTCACACAGATGCGCAACCGACTCACCACCGTGGGGCGTGGCGTGTGGGTCCTGGAGCCAGGCGTACAGCGCTTGTTCCTGTTTAAGTTGCAGGTCCTTGATCGACTGGCCGTGCCAGCACCCCCAGTCACAGTCACGCAGCACCTCGTCAACTTGCGCATCCGCGCCGAACCACGCCGCCGTCTGTCGGGTGCGCAATTCAGGGCCGCAAATCAAACGGCGGGCGGAACTGAAACGTGAGGCCAACGCATCAGACGCTGACCGGATATTTTCAACAGGCTCATTCGTAGGAAAACGCGCCAATTTCTGTGAGACGGTTCGCGCATGGCAAATCAGTGTCAAACGGGTGGTCTGCACAATGAATTCCTCTGTCGAGCACCATGAAATCAACGGCCTGATGCCGAAGTGTTGGCAATTGTGCCGTAAATAAAGGGCTCCAGGGCTGCCCGATGAAATACCGCGATACCCGCCGACACTGGGAAAGTGGCAATATCTGACACCTCCACGGGCAATGGACTACAAGACACGTCGACTTCCGTGTAGCCCTTGTTACACGGGCATCCTGCCCTGTTTTGGGGCCGTTTCAACAGGATAAAAAATTCACTAGACATGTAGCGTAAGTTACATAAATACTGTTTTAGCGAATTGTGAAGCAAATTCGACACCTTCATCCAGCAGGAGCCAGGATGCCCCCTCTCAGAGACCTGATCACCGACCCCGACCTTGATCTCACGCCGTCGGAGCGCAAAGTCGTTCGCGCCTTGCTTGATCAGTACCCGCGCAACGGCCTTGGGCCCATGGCACGACTGGCCGAGCATGCCGGTGTCAGCGACCCGACCATTGTGCGCCTGGTAAAGAAACTCGGCTTCGGCGGTTATGCCCAATTCCAGGATGCGCTGCTCAGCGACATGGATCATCGCCTGCGCTCGCCGCGCACCCTGTTGCAACCCCGCGCGCACCAGAACAAGGATGACGCCTGGAGCCACTACCTGAGCGACAGTCATCGTCTGCTGGTCGAAACCCAATCGCTGACTCAACCCGAAGATGTGCGCATTCTCACGGACTGGCTGCTCGACGTTCGGCATCAGGTGTACTGCTTTGGCGGGCGCTTCAGCAGCCTGATGGCGAACTACCTGCTCAATCACCTGCGCCTGCTGCGCCCTGGTTGCTTTGCCCTGGATGACAATGCGCAACTGCCCGATCGCCTGTTCGATCTGCAGCGCCAGGACGTCGTGCTGGTGTTCGACTATCGCCGCTACCAGACCCAAGCCCTGCGCGTCGCTAGCGCAGCAAAAAACAATAACGCGCGCGTGGTGCTGTTCACCGACATCTACGCCTCGCCGCTGCGCGAACTGGCCGACCTGATCATCAGCGCCCCGGTGGAGTCGGCTTCGCCGTTCGACACCATGGTGCCAGCACTGGCTCAGGTCGAAGCGCTGATAGCCTGTCTGACCCTGCGCAGTGAGAATCTGGCCGATCGCCTGGAAGGCATCGATGCCCTGCGCAATGACTTCAACACCCACCTGTTGGAGGATAAATAAGGATGTTCAGCCTTCCCCACCGCTCGCCGCGGGACTTGCCATTTGTCACTGACCACACCGCGTTGCTGCTGGTGGACATGCAGCGTGCCTGGCTCGAACCGCAGTTCGACCCGCACCTGAACGGCCCGGACGCCGAGTACTTCCTGACCCGCACCCACATGCAGGTGGTGCCCAATCAACGCCGGTTGCTCAGTGCCTTTCGTCAGACGCGGCAGAACGTACTGCACACCCTGATTGAAAGTCTGACCGCCGATGGCCGCGACCGCTCGCTTGACCACAAGCTCTCGGACATGCACCTGCCCAAAGGCAGCTCACAGGCGCGGATCATTGATGACCTGACCCCGGTGGAAAACGAAATCGTCCTGCCGAAAACCTCTTCCGGGGTCTTCAACTCGACCAACATCGACTATGTGCTGCGCAATCTGCAAACCCGCCATCTGATCATCGCCGGTATCGTTACCGACCAGTGCGTCGACATGGCGGTGCGCGATGCCGCCGACCGTGGCTATCTGGTGACCCTGGTCGAAGACGCCTGCGCCACTTATAGCGCCGAGCGCCATCACGCCTGTCTGAACGCGATCAAGGGGTATTGCTGGATCACCGACACCGACACCGTGCTCGCCCGGTTGCAGGAGATGCAGCCATGAGCCCCCGCCTGACACCGCTGCCGATGACCACTATCGTCACCACCGACCTGATCGGCATCACCCGTGGCCGCTCGTTCCCCACCGACGAACTTGAGCACTACCAGGCCGCCGGTTGTGGCTGGGTGCCCGCCAACAGCGCCTTGACACCTCAGGACATCATCGCCTCGACCAATCCATGGGGCGCCTATGGCGACCTGCGTTTGATCCCGGATCTGGCCAGCCGCGTGATTGTCGGCAACGGCCCGGATGGCGACGCACCGGCGCTGGATTTCATTCACGGCGACATCCGCGAAACCGATGGCCGTCCGTGGGGGGCCTGCCCGCGTACGCTGCTGCGTGATGAGGTGGAGCGTTATCGCGACCAGTTGGGTTTGCAGGTCAACGCCGCGTTTGAACACGAGTTCAATCTGCACGCCGGTTTTGCCGAACATCTGGCGTTTTCCCTCGAAGCCCAGCGTCAGGGCGCCGAATTCGGCGGCTGGCTGCTCAGCGCCTTGCGCGCCGGTGGCGTCGAGCCGGAAATGTTCCTGCCCGAATACGGCAAGCACCAATACGAAATCACCTGTCGGCCGACCCTGGGTGTCGCCGCCGCGGATCGTGCGGTCAACGTGCGCGAAATCACCCGCGAGATCGCCCGGCAGATGGGCCTGGACCTGAGTTTCGCACCGAAGACCTCGGCGGACGCGGTGTGCAACGGCGTGCACCTGCACGTCAGCCTGCTCGACCTGGCCGGTCAGCCAATGCTCTACGACGCCGGCACCCGCAACGGCTTGTCGACCCTCGGCCAGCATTGGGCGGCGGGGGTTGTGCATTATTTGCCGGCGCTGTGTGCGTTCACCGCGCCAACCCCGGTGTCGTATGAGCGCTTGCAGCCGCACCACTGGAGCGCGTCCTACGCGTGCCTTGGCCAGCAGAACCGTGAAGCGGCGTTGCGTATCTGCCCGACCGTGACACTGGGCGGCAAATCCGTGGCCACACAGTTCAACCTTGAATTCCGGGCGATGGACGCCACCGCCTCGCCGCACCTGGCAATGGCTGCACTGCTGATCGCCGGCCGCTTGGGGATCGAACAGCGTCTGGCGCTGAACGCGATCACCGATGACATTCCCGATTCACTCAACGACGAGCAACGCAAGGCCCGGGGTATCGTTGCCCTGCCCGCCTCGCTGGCCCAGGCGCTGGATTGCCTGCGCAACAGTGCAGCCTTCAATGAATGGCTGCCCAAGCCGTTGCTCGACACGTATCACGCCCTTAAAACCGAGGAACTGGCGCTGACGGAACAGCTCTCGCCCGCTGACCTGTGTGAGCACTATGCACGCCTGTACTGAGCCCGCCGAGCTTGGGTTGTATACCCGACCGGTCTACAACCTGAGCCGCGCCGACTCGACGCATCCGGTGATCCTGGTGTGCGAGCACGCCAGCCATTACATCCCCGCGGCCCTGAACAACCTGGGCCTGGACGATATCGCCGCGCGTGAACACATCGCCTGGGACATCGGCGCATTGCAACTGGCCGAGCAGTTATCGCAAACACTCGGTGCAACGCTGTTGAGCGCCAACTATTCACGTCTGTTAATCGACCTGAATCGGCCACGGCACGCCCCGGACAGCATTCCGGCGCAAAGTGAGATTTATCAGGTGCCGGGTAACCGCGAGCTGGACGAAGCCACTCGCGAATACCGGCGCCAGGCACTGTTCAAACCGTTTCACACGCGCTTGCAAATGTTGATCGACGAGCGGATTGCGCTGGGCCAACCGGTACGGGTGGTGGGAATTCACAGTTTCACGCCGGTGTATTACGGCCAGCCGCGAACGGTGGAGGTCGGCGTGCTGTTCGGTCAGGCCAAGGTGTATGCCCAGCGTCTGCTCGACGGTCTGGAGCAACATCCGTTGAACGTGGCCGGCAATCAGCCGTACAGAATTGACCCACTGGGCGACATGACCGTGCCGGTACACGGCGATGCCCGGGGCCTGGATTCAGTGCTCATCGAGGTGCGCAACGACTTGCTGCACAGCCCCGAAGCCGTATCGCGCTGGGCCGGATACCTCGCACCATTGCTGTAAAGAAACACTGCTGACGCTGTACATGATGGACCGATAGAACAACTAAAAAATGACCGACTGGCTGACAAGGAGTTGCGCTTCATGGAAATTGAAGAATTCGGCTACAAGCAAGAGTTGAAACGTAGCCTGACACTTACTGACCTGGTGGTGTACGGGATGATCTTCATGATCCCCATCGCCCCGTTTGGCGTGTATGGCTACGTCAATGCCGAGGCGCCCGGGATGGTGCCGCTGGCCTACATCATCGGCATGGTGGCGATGCTTTTTACAGCGTTGAGCTACGGCAGCATGGCCCGAGCCTTTCCGATTGCCGGATCTGTCTATTCCTACGCGCAACGCGGCTTGAATCAACATGTCGGCTTCATCGCCGGCTGGCTGATGCTGCTCGACTACCTGCTGATTCCGCCGTTGCTCTACGTCTACGCGGCGATGGCACTCAACCATTTGTACCCGGATATTCCGAAAGTCGGTTTCATTCTGGCCTTCCTGGTCAGTGCGACGTTCGTCAACCTGCGCGGCATCACCTTCACCGCACGGATGAACATCATCTTCCTGCTGGCCCAACTGGTCGTTCTGGGCATCTTCCTCTTCTATGCCTGGACGGCCCTGCACAACGGTGGCGGTAACGGCGAACTGACGTTGGCGCCGTTGTACAACGCCGAGACCTTCAACTTCGCCCTGCTGATGCAAGCGGTGTCGATTGCGGTGCTGTCCTTCCTGGGCTTCGACGCGATCTCGACCCTGGCCGAAGAAATCAAGGGTGATCCGGGCCGCAGTGTCGGCAAAGCGGCACTGATCACGCTGGTGGTGATGGGCGTGATTTTCGTTGCCCAAACCTGGATTGCCACTGACCTCGCCGCCGGCATGGGCTTCACGTCCGCCGACACTGCGTTCTATGAAATCGCCGAAATCGCCGCTGGCAGCTGGCTTGCCACCCTGACCGGTGTCGCGACCGCCCTGGCTTGGGGTGTAGCGGTGGCAATCACCTCGCAAGCGGCTGTATCGCGCCTGCTGTTCGGCATGGCCCGCGACGGCAAACTGCCGAAAGTGCTGGCCAAGGTCCACCCCAAACACAACACACCGTACTTGAGCATTTATCTGGTGGCGGTGCTGTCGCTGGTGATCTGCTACCTGTTCATCAACTCGGTCGACACCCTGACGTCGCTGGTCAACTTCGGCGCGCTCAGCGGCTTCATGTTGCTGCACCTGACCGTGATCAACTACTACTGGCGTCGGCAGAAGTCCGGTCAGATCGTGCGCCATCTGATCTGCCCGGTGATCGGTTTCATCATCGTCGCGGCCATCATGTACAACATGGGCGTCGATGCACAGAAACTCGGCCTGATCTGGATCGCTCTGGGCCTGGTGTACCTGTTCTTCCTCAACAAACTCGGATCCAGCACCGCGCTGCCGGACCCAAGCAACGGCTGACAAGAAAAAGAGCAGCGTCTGACAACAAATCAGGCGCACGCCGATTTAACGCGTGGAAACCGACAGTGATAGTCAGGTTCGGTGAATTCGCCGAACCTTTTGATACAGGAGTACATCCATGCTGGCCTTACGCCCAGTCGCGCAGACTGACCTGCCCCAGCTACAACAACTGGCCCGCGACAGTTTGGTGGGCGTGACGTCCCTGCCGGACGACAGCGACCGTTTGCGTGAAAAAATCGCCGGTTCCTGCGCTTCGTTTGCCGCAGACGCCACCGCCCATGGCCCGGAGAACTACTTCTTCGTGCTGGAAGACCTCGACAGCCAACAACTGCTCGGTTGCTCCGAAATCCTCGCCACTGCCGGTTTCGACGAACCGTTCTACAGCCTGCGCAATCGCCATTTCACCAGCGCCTCGCGAGAGCTGAACATCGAACACGGCGTGCCGGCGCTTTCGTTGTGCCACGACCTGAACGACCACACGCTGCTGCGCGGTTTCCACATCAACGCTGCGCTGGTGGGGACGCCGTTTTCCGAATTGCTCTCGCGGGCGCGCCTGCTGTTCATCGCGGCCCATGCGCAACGGTTCGCCGAAGCCGTGATTACCGAAATCGTCGGCTACAGCGATGAAAACGGCCATTCGCCCTTCTGGGACGCTCTGGGCAAGCACTTCTTCGACCTGCCCTATGCCGAAGCCGAGCGTCTGTGCGGATTGCAGAACCGTACGTTTCTGGCTGAACTGATGCCGCAATACCCGATCTACGTGCCGATGCTGCCGCAGGCCGCACAAGACTGCATTGGCCGCATCCACCCGGACGGTCAGGAAGCCTTCGACATTCTTGAGCGTGAAGGCTTTGAAACCAACAGCTACATCGATCTGTTCGACGCCGGCCCGACCCTGTATGCACGCACAGCGACTATCCGCTCGATCGCCCGCAGCCAGACGGTACACGTGCGGCAACAGTCGCAAATCGATGCGCGTGGCCGTTATCTGCTGAGCAACGATGCGTTGCACGGTTTTCGGTGCATCGTCGCCGAACTCGATTACCACCCCGATCAACCGCTGTCTCTCACCCCTGCAATGTGTGCGGCGCTGAATGTGACCGATGGCAACCCGATCCGGCTGATAGCCCTGTGAACCGCGCCCGGCTCCGCACCCAACGACAGTGCCCGAACAGGCGCGCAGAAGGAGTTACAGCATGATTGTCCGCCCGGTTAAAGTCAGTGACCTGCCCGCCTTGATGGCGCTGGTACAACAGGCCGGCCCGGGGTTCACCACCCTGCCGGTCAACGAAGATCGCCTGGCCCACCGCGTGCGTTGGGCGCAACGTGCATTCGCCGAGCAAGTGGAACGTGCCGATGCCGACTATCTGTTTGTGCTCGAAGACGATGACCAGCGCGTGGTCGGTGTCAGCGCAATGGCCGGAGCGGTCGGCCTGCGCGAGCCCTGGTACAACTATCGGGTCGGTTTGACGGTGAGTTCGGCGCCGGATCTGGGCATTCAACGCCAGATTCCCACGCTGTTCCTGAACAACGAACTGACCGGCCAATCGGAACTGTGCTCGCTGTTCCTGCGGCATGACCAGCGCCAGGGCAGTAACGGTCGGCTTTTGTCGCTGGGGCGCTTGCTGTTCGTCGCCGAATTTCCGCATCTGTTTGGCGAAAAGATGATCGCCGAACTGCGCGGCAGCGCCGATGAACTGGGGTGTTCGCCGTTTTGGGACAGCCTGGGCCGGCATTTCTTCCAGATGGACTTCAGCCACGCCGATCACCTGTCGGGGCTGGGCAACAAATCGTTCATCGCCGAGCTGATGCCTCGCCAGCCGCTGTACACCTGCCTGCTCACTGAGCAGGCCCAGGCCGCTATCGGTCAGGCGCATCCCAATACCGAGCCGGCGCTGAAAATCCTTCAGGCCGAAGGTTTTGCGCACAAAGGCTATATCGACATTTTCGATGGTGGCCCGGTGATCGAAGCACCGATCCGAAACATCCGCACGGTGCGCGACAGCCTTGAGCTGACCTTGAGCCTCGGCAGCCCCGACGAGCAGGCCCCCTTGTGGCTGATCCACAACCGTCGCCTGGAAAACTGCCGCATCACCGTCGCCCGCGCCCGTTGCGTCGGCAGCAGCCTAGTGATCGACCGCCTCACGGCCAAACGCCTGCAACTGCAACCAGGCAACTCGGTACGGGCGGTGATGCTGCCCAATCAACAGCGGCATGCCGTGGCGGCATGAACCGGCCATGGAAATCTGCCGCCAAAGATGAATCCTTTCAGCCAAAGGCGCATGTTTAACCCCAGCCCCGCAAATTCGTCATGATCCTTGACCCATTCGCGTGATAGCCTTTTCATCCTTCGGCGTTGACACCTTTGCTCAAGCCCTTCCATTCCTTTGTATTGGTGGAACTCGTATGACCAGGCTTTCTCATCAAGATTTGCGCCGTAATTTCCGTCAACTTCTGGCATCCGATACCTGCTACCACACGGCTTCGGTGTTCGACCCGATGTCGGCCCGCATTGCCGCTGACCTGGGTTTTGAAGTGGGGATTCTCGGTGGTTCGGTGGCCTCGTTGCAGGTGCTCGGCGCCCCGGACTTTGCCCTGATCACCCTCAGCGAGTTTGCCGAACAGGCCACCCGCATTGGCCGCGTCGCCCAATTGCCGGTCATCGCCGACGCCGACCACGGCTACGGCAACGCCCTCAACGTGATGCGCACCATCGTCGAACTGGAACGCGCCGGCGTCGCCGCCCTGACCATCGAAGACACCTTGCTGCCCGCGCAATTCGGGCGCAAATCCACCGACCTGATCACGGTCGCCGAAGGCGTCGGCAAGATCCGCGCCGCACTCGAAGCCCGGGTCGATTCGGAAATGGCCATCATCGCCCGCACCAACGCCGGCATCCTGCCGAACCAGGAAATCATCAGCCGCACCCGTCAGTATCAGGCCGCAGGCGCCGATGGTATCTGCATGGTCGGGGTGCAGGATTTCGATCAGTTGGAACAAATCGCCGAACACCTGACCGTGCCGCTGATGCTGGTCACCTACGGCAACCCGGCGCTGCGTGACGACAAGCGTCTGGCCGAACTGGGCGTGCGCGTGACCATCGATGGCCATGGCGCTTACTTCGCGGCCATCAAGGCCACCTACGACAGCCTGCGCGAACAGCGGCAGATTTTCACCCAGGCTTCGGACTTGAGCGCGACCGAACTGACGCACACCTATACCCAGCCGGAGGAGTACATTCTCTGGGCGAAGGAATACATGAGCGTCAAGGAGTAACGCGGTGGCCGGACTGACGTCAGCCGCTAAACCGGCGCCTTGTACGCCACCTCCCGCTGCATCGCCCGCGTCAGAATTCGCTCTATCGCGGATGCAACATAGAGGGACTCAGACCGAGTCGAGCAATGGCTGCCTGGGCAGGTTGTCGCAATTGCAGATCACCCGATTCCGCCCGCCGGCCTTGGCTTCGTACAACGCCTGATCGGCATCATTGAGCCAGCGCGTCGCATCGGCATGGGCTGGTTCGTACGCCGCCAGGCCAATACTCAAACTGACCTTCAACGCCGGATTCTGCTCGTAACCCAGCGTCGCGAAGCGCTCACGCAACGCCTCCATGGCCTGGGCGGCGTTGAACAGCGGCAACTCCGGGAGGATCACGCAGAATTCATCGCCCCCGTAACGCCCTGCAATGTCGGTCACGCGCAGGTTTTGCTTGAGCATTTTGCTCAACTGCCGTAGCACGATGTCGCCGGCCACATGGCCGTAGGTGTCGTTGATCGCCTTGAAATGGTCAATGTCGATCAACGCGATCGCCGCGCCCTGCTGCTGCCGTTTGCAGCGCTGAAAGGCAATCTCCAGTTGATCCTTCCACGCGCCGTGGTTGAGCAATCCGGTGAGGCTGTCGGTGCGGCTCAGGGCCAGCAATTCGCGTTTATGCAGGCCCAGCGTGTAGGCCTGACGAAAGCAGATCCAGCCCAGCGCCAACGGATACAGCATCAGCAACGGCAGGCAGGCATATAACTGCAAGGGCGTTGTCTGGGGAATGAACACCGGGGCAAACACCACCAGACCGACACACACACCGAGAATCTGCGCCGCCGTGCCGGCCAGCAAAAAACGCAAACCGCCGATGGCGACGTTATTCATCGCCATCATCGAAATGGTCGTGGCGCTGGGCAGCGGATTGAACTGCATCGCCGCAACCCAGAAACCGCCGAGAAACGCGTCGATCAACAGGTTTCGGTGTTCGGCGTAGTAAGGCACTTTGGCCCGACGCGCCCACTGAAACGCCAGATGTGGCCAGAGCAAGCCGTTGAACAGCATCAGGGCCCAAACCCACAGCGACGGATCGAGCGGGTACATCGCCATGCTCACGCATAACAACCCCAACGCCAGACCGAGGATTCGCGATGTATAAAGCCTCCTGGCCAATGAAAGTCCCTTTCCCCCGGTGTTTCTCATAAGGGCCTCGTTCGTTTAAAAGAACCTTGGCGCACCGTCAGACGGATGTGTCTGGAGTCTATCAGGGCGACGTTAAATAGCCATCGCCGGCCCGCGAGCTCGACCCGGTACACAAACCCGCTCCCACAAGCAAATATTTGGCTATACATGAAAGGAGGAAAACGGAAAAACAACTATAAGAAGGAGGCCCATGCAGATCTGCCAAGTGTTGATCATCGGCAGCGGTTTTGGTGGCCAGTGCGCGGCAGTCAATCTGCTCAAGGCCGGGATCGACGATTTTCGCCTGCTGGAACGGCGCGACTTCTTCGGCGGCACCTGGTGCCAGAACACCTACCCGGGCGCTGCAGTGGACGTGCCGTCGCCACTGTATTCACTGTCGTACGCGCCGTACCGCTGGTCGCAGATGTTTGCCGGACAAGCGGAGTTGCACCGTTACACCGAGCATGTGATCGACGAGTTCGGCCTGCGCGAGCGGGTGGAACTGCAAGCCAATGTCGAACGCATCGAATGGGACGACACTGAAAAGCACTGGGCGGTCCACACCGGCACCAAGGGCACGTTCTACGCGCGGTTCCTGATCAACGCCACCGGCCCCTTGAGCCAACCGGTGATCCCGCACTTCCCCGGGCAGGAGCGCTTTGAAGGCAAGACGTTTCATACAAACCATTGGGATCACAGCTACGACTATCGCGGTAAACGCGTGGCCATCGTCGGCAGCGGTGCCAGCGCGGCACAGGTGATTCCGGCCATTGCGGCGCACGTCGAGCGACTGCATGTGTTCCAGCGCACGCCGCACTGGGTGTTGCCTCGCGCTGATCGCATCTTCGGGCCGGTTCAGCGTTGGCTACTGGGTTTGAAACCGGCTTACAAACTCCTGCGCTGGCTGATCTACTGGCAATTCGAAACCCGGGTCATCGCCTTCAAATACTCGAAACCGGCGATTCACCTGGTGCAAAAGCAAGCGCTGCGCTTTCTCAAACGCCAGGTAGCGGATCCAGAGCTGCAAGAAAAACTCACTCCCGACTTCACCATCGGCTGCAAGCGGGTACTGGTTTCGAGCACCTACTACCCGGCACTGACCCGACCCAACGTCACGCTGCACACCCGTGAGCAAGGTATCGCCTCCATCGATGAAACCGGGATCAACACCCAGGACGGCCAGCACCTTGATGTCGACCTGATTGTCTGGTCGACCGGTTACGACGCCACCGATGGCGTTATTTCCTACCCGGTCAGCGGAAAAAACGCCTTGCAACTCAGAGATGTCTGGGCCGAGTATCCCCGCGCCTACCTCGGCACCAGCCTGCCGGACTTCCCCAATCTGTTTATCGTCACCGGCCCCAACACGGGCATCGGCCACACTTCGGCGCTGTTTATTATCGAGTCGCAGATGAATTACATCCTCGACTGCATCCGCACCGTGCAAGCCAATGGTTTGCGCAGCATCGAAGTACGCCCCGAAGCGGAACGTACCTACACTGAGATGATCCACCGGGAGATGGAGCGCACCGTCTGGAAGTCCGGCGGCTGCCACAGTTGGTATCAAAGCAAGAGCGGTCATGTGATCGCGATGTTTCCCGGCTTCAGTTTCAGCTATTACCGGTTGACCCGGTCGCTGAAACCGGCCGACCACATTCTGTCCTGAACACGTAAAAGGAAGACGTCGATGCTTTTGCTGTTTGTCGCCCTCGCGGTTTTCGTGGCCTGGAGCTGGTTGAGTTATCCGGCGGTCGGTCATTGGCTCTATGACTTGAACATGGCCATCGAGGCCAAGTGGTACAAGCTGCACAAAATTGAAGTGCCCATCGCCGAGATGACGGTGTCGACCTGGCAGGGCGGGCCGTATGAGGCCGCCAGCGCGATCCTGATGCTGCACGGCTACAGTGGCGACAAGAACCTGTGGCTGCGCTTCTCCCGGCATTTTGTGCGTCAGTATCGGGTGATCATTCCGGACCTGGCCGGCCACGGTGAAACCGGCTTCAAGGCAGGAGGCGGTTACGACATTGCGCTGCAGGCCAAACGCATGATCCAGTTGCTCGACGTCTGCGGCGTGGAGAAGGTCCATGTGATCGGCAATTCAATGGGGGGCTACATTGCTGCGTGGCTGGCGGCGACGTATCCGGATCGCATTGCCTCGGTGGCGCTGATCGACCCGGCCGGTGTGACGGCACCGCAGGCCAGCGACATGGAGCGTCATCTGGCCCGAGGGCATAACCCGTTTTTGATCAACTCCCGGGAAGAATTCCGCCAGTTTTATGCCATGACCATGGCTTCGCCGCCGTGGGTGCCGAACCTGGTGCTGGATGCCATCGCCCAGCGCTACGAGCAGCAACGCGATGAACTGGAAGAGATCTTCCGCGACTTGCGCGCCAGCCCGCCGATGGAGCCGAAACTGGCCGACATCAAATGCCCCGCCCTGCTGCTGTGGGGGCGCAAGGATCGCTTGATCGACGTCAGCAGCGTGCCGGTCTGGAGCAAGGGCATCGCCAATTTGCGGGTGGACGTGTGGGATAACGTGGGGCACATGCCGATGGTCGAGCAGCCGGGGAATACCGCACGGTTGTACCGGGAGTTCTTGGGAAATCAGCGATGAACATCCTCTACGACGAGCGCCTCGACGGCCCGTTGCCTGAGGTGAACAAAGCTCAATTGCTCAAGGCCTTGCAGCAAGCCATCCCGGATCTCGACGTCTTGTGGCGCGATGAAGAGCTCAAGCCTTACGAATGCGATGGTTTGTCGGCTTACCGCACCACGCCCATGCTGGTTGCCCTGCCCCGTCGTCTTGATCAGGTGCAGGCGCTGCTCAAACTCTGCCATCAACAAAACGTCCCCGTTGTTGCCCGTGGCGCTGGCACCGGTTTGTCCGGCGGGGCCTTGCCACTGGCAAAAGGGCTGTTGCTGGTGATGGCGCGCTTCAACAACATCCTGCACATCGACCCGGCCGCGCGCACCGCACGAGTCCAACCGGGCGTGCGTAATCTGGCGATCTCCCAGGCTGGCGCACCGTTCGGGTTGTATTACGCGCCGGACCCATCGTCGCAAATCGCCTGCTCGATTGGCGGCAATGTTGCCGAAAACGCCGGGGGCGTGCACTGCCTCAAGTACGGTTTGACCGTACACAACGTGCTGAAAATCGAAGTCCTGACCATCGAGGGCGAACGCCTGACCCTGGGCTCTGACGCCCTCGATGCAGCGGGTTTCGACCTGCTCGCGCTGTTCACCGGCTCCGAAGGTTTGCTGGGGATCATCACCGAAGTCACGGTCAAACTGCTGCCAAAACCTCAAGTGGCGAAGGTGCTGCTGGCCAGTTTCGATTCCGTGGAAAAGGCTGGCCGGGCGGTGGCCGACATCATCGCGGCGGGGATCATTCCCGGCGGTCTGGAGATGATGGACAACCTCGCCATCCGTGCCGCCGAAGACTTCATCCACGCCGGTTACCCGGTCGACGCCGAGGCCATTCTGTTGTGTGAACTCGACGGCGTCGAAGCCGATGTCCACGACGATTGCCTGCGCGTGCGTGAGGTCATGAGTAAGGCCGGCGCCACCGAAGTACGCCAGGCACGCGACGAAGCCGAGCGCGTGCGCTTGTGGGCAGGACGCAAGAACGCGTTCCCGGCCATTGGCCGATTGTCGCCGGATTATTACTGCATGGACGGCACCATACCGCGCCGCGAACTGCCCGGTGTGCTGCAAGGCATCGCCCGCCTCGGCGCCGAATATGGTTTGCGCGTGGCCAACGTATTTCATGCCGGCGACGGCAACATGCACCCGCTGATCCTGTTCGACGCCAATCAGCCCGGCGAGCTGCACCGCGCCGAGGCCTTGGGCGGCAAGATCCTCGAATTGTGCGTGCAGGTGGGCGGCAGCATCACCGGCGAACACGGGGTCGGCCGCGAGAAGATCAATCAGATGTGCGCGCAGTTCAACAGCGCTGAACTGAGCCTGTTCCACGCCGTAAAAGCCGCGTTCGACCCGCAAGGCTTGCTCAACCCCGGCAAAAACATTCCAACCCTGCACCGCTGCGCCGAATTCGGCGCCATGCACATTCATGCCGGGCAACTGCCATTCCCAGAGCTGGAGCGTTTCTGATGGCCGAGTTCGATGCCGCCAGCGCCCTGCTCGATCAGGTCAACGAGGCGCGGAACAGTGCCACGCCACTGAAAATCCAGGGCGGCAACAGCAAAGCGTTTCTGGGGCGCGAGGTGGCCGGCGAGGTACTCGACACCCGTGAGCATCGCGGCATTGTTCACTATGAGCCGACCGACCTGGTGATCACGGTTCGTGCCGGCACGCCATTAACCGAACTGCTCGCGACGCTGGACGCTGCCGGGCAAATGTTGCCGTGCGAGCCGCCGGCGTTTGCTGAAAGCGCCACCGTCGGCGGCATGATCGCCACAGGCCTGTCCGGGCCCCGGCGGCCATGGTCGGGCTCGGTGCGCGATTTCGTCCTCGGCACTCGGGTGATCACCGGGCTCGGCCAGCACCTGCGTTTTGGCGGTGAAGTGATGAAAAACGTCGCCGGATATGACCTGTCGCGGCTGATGACCGGCAGTTTCGGTTGCCTCGGCGTACTGACTGAAGTCTCGCTCAAAGTCCTGCCCAAACCTCGGCAATGCCTGAGCATCCGCCTCGACATCGACTGCGCCCGCGCCTTGGCCAATCTGGCCGAATGGGGCCAGCAACCGCTGCCCATCAGCGCGGCGTGTCACGATGGCGACAGTCTGTACCTGCGTCTTGAGGGAGGCGAAGGCTCGGTGACGGCGGCGCATCAACGCTTGGGCGGAGAGCCGCTGGACTCGGTGTTCTGGCGCGATTTGAACGAGCACCGTTTGCCGTTTTTCGACGAAGGCCTGCCGTTATGGCGCCTGTCATTGCCGAACAATCTCGGGCCACTGGACTTGTCCGGCAAGCAATGGATCGACTGGGCCGGCGCGCAACGCTGGCTCAAATCTGCCAACGAAGGCATTCACGCCCTCGCCGAGGGCCTTGGCGGCCACGCCACTTGCTTCACCCACGGCCACGACACTCCGTTTCAGCCGTTGGCGCCGGCACTGCTGCGCTATCACCGGCAACTCAAAACGCAACTCGACCCGCAAGGGCTGTTCAACCCCGGTCGAATGTACGCAGAGTTCTAGCCATGCAAACCACCCTCAGCGAGCAATCCCGCCAACTGCCCCGCGCCGCCGAGGCGGAAAAAATCCTGCGTACCTGCGTGCATTGCGGTTTTTGCAACGCAACGTGCCCGACTTATCAACTGCTCGGCGATGAACTCGATGGCCCGCGTGGGCGTATCTACCTGATCAAGCAAGTGCTTGAGGGCGCGCCGGCGACTGCGCAGACACAACTGCATCTGGATCGCTGCCTGTCGTGCCGCAACTGCGAAACCACCTGCCCGTCCGGCGTCGATTATCACAACTTGCTCGACATCGGCCGGGCAGTGGTCGATCAGGCGGTGCCGCGCCCGGTGGCGCAACGCATGCTGCGTGAAGGGTTGCGGGCACTCGCGCCGAATCCCGGTTTGTTTAAAGGTTTGTTGCGAGTGGGCACGACATTCCGGCCGCTGTTGCCGCGCATGATTGAAAGCAAACTGCCGCAGCACCTGCCGAGCTCGGGTGTGCGCCCGTCCCCACGGCATGCGCGCCGGGTTCTGCTGCTGGAAGGCTGCGTGCAACCAGGTTTGTCGCCCAATACCAATGACGCAACGGCGCGGGTGCTGGATCGCCTGGGGATCAGCATCACCCCGGTGGCCGAAGCCGGCTGCTGCGGCGCGCTGGACTATCACCTCGACGCCCAGGCCAAGGGCCTCGACCGCGCCCGGCAAAACATCGACGCGTGGTGGCCGCATCTGCAAAACGGCGCTGAAGCCATTGTGCAGACCACCAGCGGTTGCGGCGCGTTCATCAAGGATTACGGGCATTTGCTCAGGGACGATCCGCGCTATGCCGACAAGGCACGGCGGATCAGCGAGCTGACCTTGGATCTGGTGCAAGTGCTTGCGCAAGAACCGCTGGAGCAGGTCTGTGCCGCCAGCGAACGACGGATCGCCGTGCATTGCCCGTGTACGTTGCAACACGCACTGAAACTCGGTGGCGCGGTGGAAGCCGTGCTGACGCGTTTGGGTTTCAACCTCACGGCCGTGCCGGACGGGCATTTGTGCTGCGGTTCGGCAGGCACCTACTCGCTGACGCAACCGGTGCTGGCCCGGCAACTGCGTGATAACCGCCTCAACGCGCTGGAAAGCGGCCGCCCGCAACTGATCGTCACTTCAAACATCGGTTGTCAGAGCCACCTGGCCAGTGCTGGACGCACACAGGTTTTGCACTGGGTCGAATGGGTGGATCAGTCGTTGGCAGAATGAAGTCCGTAGGATTCTTCGTTTGCCCGCGCAGGCGAAGGCTGCGATCTTTTCCTCCATCCATTACGTGACCGTGGCAGGAATTTTTTTCATGACCGTGCAGCCTTTCGTCAGCCCCGACCTGATTCGCCAACGCTTCTCCAAAGCGATGTCCGACATGTACCGCGAAGAAGTGCCGCTGTACGGCGCACTGCTGGCACTGGTGGAGCAGACCAACCGCGATGTGCTCGCACGTCAGCCAGACATCGCCCGACAGCTCAACAGCACGGGTGAAATCGAACGGCTGGACATGGAGCGCCATGGCGCGATCCGCGTCGGCACCGCGACTGAACTGGCCACCCTCGCCCGCCTGTTCGCCGTGATGGGCATGCAACCGGTGGGTTATTACGACCTGACGCCGGCGGGCGTACCGGTGCATTCCACCGCGTTTCGTGCGGTGCATGAAGAGGCGCTGCAAATCAGCCCATTTCGCGTGTTTACCTCGTTGTTACGCCTGGAGTTGATTGACGATCCTGAACTGCGCGCCTTTGCCGAATCGGTGCTGGCCAAGCGTTCAATCTTTACTGAGGCGGCATTACGTTTGATCGCACAGGCTGAGACGGCCGGAGGACTGAATGAGGCAGACGCCGCGGAGTTTGTCCTACAGGCACTGGAGACCTTTCGCTGGCATCACAGCGCAACCGTCACCGCCGCGCAGTACCAGACGCTCAGCGCCCAGCATCGTTTGATCGCTGACGTCGTCGCGTTCAAAGGCCCGCACATCAACCACCTGACACCGCGCACACTGGATATCGACAGCGTGCAGGCGCAGATGCCAACCCACGGCATCACCCCAAAAGCGGTGATCGAAGGCCCACCACGCCGGCAGTGCCCGATCTTGCTGCGTCAGACCAGTTTCAAAGCGTTGGACGAACCAATCGCCTTCACCGACCAGCGTGAAACCCGCGGCAGCCACAGCGCCCGTTTCGGCGAAATCGAACAACGCGGCGCAGCGCTGACGCCCAAGGGCCGGGCGCTGTATGACCGTTTACTGAATGCCGCCCGCGACGAACTCGGCGACTTCCCCAATGAAGCCAACGCCGCACGCTACAACGCGCTGATGACTCAACACTTTGGCGAATTTCCTGACAGCGTCGAGGGCATGCGCGAACAGGGCCTGGCGTACTTTCGCTATTTCGCCACGGAAAAAGGCGTGGCGGCGGGTAGCCTAAATGCCGCTTCTTTGGAGGATTTGTTGCGCAATGGTTATGTGAAAGCTGAACCGCTGGTGTACGAAGATTTCCTGCCAGTCAGTGCGGCGGGGATCTTTCAATCGAACCTTGGGGATGCAGCGCAGGCCCACTATGGCGAACATTCCAACCGACAGGCATTCGAGCAGGCGCTGGGACGCTCGACGATTGATGAATTGGGGTTGTATGCGCAAACCCAGCAACGTTCGATTGAAGAATGCGTTGTCGCGCTTGAATCTCGCCAATAGTGGCCACACGCCATTGTGCGCAACTTCTTGCGCACTCAAATGTGGATAACCGTGTGGACACATCCCTACAGCCTACGTAATCCGTTCTGTACAGACGAGTGCGCAACTTCTTGCGCAGTACTGCGCAAGAAGTTGCGCACTTCAGACCTAAAATCCGCACGAAAAACAGTCAAAAACCCGATCAGGTGCAGCTTAACCCCCGGCTCCCGGGCACTTCACAAAACCTGGCACGCTACTTGATATATCTTCGGCACCCACCGGGCGATTTCGCCTCCAGGGCACCTTAAATTTATCCGCAAGGAGCACCTCCCATGGCAACACCAGCGTACATGTCGGTTACCGGCGAAAAACAAGGCCTGATCACTGCCGGCGCCTTCACTGCCGACTCCGTTGGCAACACCTATCAAGAAGGTCACGAAGACCAGGTCATGGTTCAGGCGTTCAGCCACGACGTGATCATCCCGCGTGACCCACAATCCGGTCAGCCAACCGGTCAGCGCGTTCACAA